>NZ_JBFTLU010000260.1:0-6126 GCF_056396605.1 Pseudomonas sp. 05T35 | reverse complement strand
GAACGACGACATGGAGCACTTCGAACCCTACGGTTTCACCAGCAACCCGCTGGCCGGTGCCGAAGGTATCGCGACCTTTCTCGGCGGAGATCGCTCTCATGCCGTGGTGCTGGTGGTCGCCGATCGCCGCTATCGCCTCAAGGCGCTGGCGCCCGGTGAAGTGGCGATCTACACCGACGAAGGGGACAAGGTCCACTTCAAGCGCGGACGGATCATCGACATCGAAACCACCACGCTGAACATCCGCGCCAGCAGTGCTGTGAACATCGACACGCCGACCCTGACCCAGACCGGCAAGATCGTCTCCCAGGGGGACCAGGTCGCTGGCGGTATCAGCCAGATCAAACACGTGCATCCGGGCGTCCAGCCGGGCAACGGCCAGACCGCTGCCCCTGCAGGAGGTCAGTGATGTTCATCAGTCATGACCTCAAAACCGCACTGACCCGTTCGGTGCTGATCAGCCTCTTCACCTGGCGCCGCGCCGCCGATGATGACTTCCTCGATGACGACGAACGCTTCGGCTGGTGGGGCGACAGTTTTCCCACGGTGGCCGACGACCGTATCGGCTCGCGCCTGTGGCTGCTGCGCCGGGTCAAGTTGACCCGGCAGACCCAGCTCGACGCCGAATTTTATGCCCGCGAAGCCCTGCAATGGCTGATCGACGACGGCCATTGCAGCGCCATCGAGATTCTCAGCGAACGCCTCGACGACCAGCGCTTGAACCTGCGCACGGTCCTGACCCTGGCTGACGGTGAGCGTCTGGACATCAACCCTGAACACAGTTGGCAGGTGACCTATGCCGTTTGAAACGCCTTCGCTGCCGGTGCTGATCAAGCGCACCCAAAGCGACCTGGCCAGCGATTCGCTGCGCCAGTCCGATGCGCAAGTTCTGGCCCGAACCCTCGGCGGTGCAGCCTTTGGCCTGTATGGCTATCTGGACTGGATCGCCGAGCAGATTCTGCCGGACAAGGCCGATGAACCGACCCTGGAACGCATCGCCGCGCTACGCCTCAACCAGCCGCGTAAAGCGGCGCAATCCGCCCGGGGAGCCGTCAGCTTCAGCGCCACGGCGGGCGCGGTGCTGGATGTCGACACCCTGCTGCAATCGAGCGACGGTCGCACCTACAAAGTGACCGCCGCGAGCACCACCAGCAATGGCCTCAACAGCACCACCATCGCCGCGCTGGACGCCGGGTCTCTCGGCAATGCCGATGCGGGCATGACGCTGATCCCGGTGCAACCGATCCAGGGCATCGGTGGAGTCTTCACCGTGCTGGCGCCGGGACTGACCGGCGGCATCGCTCGCGAAAGCCTCGAATCGCTGCGCTCGCGGGTGATCCGCTCGTACCGCATCATCCCTCACGGCGGCTCGGCGCAAGACTATGAAACCTGGGCGCTGGAGTGCCCGGGAATCACCCGCGCCTGGTGTCGCGGCAGCTACCTGGGGCCGGGCACCGTCGGTTTGTTCGTCATGCGTGACGACGACCCGCAGCCGGTTCCGGATGCTACGCAACTGGCGTTGGTCCAGGCGTACATCGAGCCTTTGCGCCCGGTCACTGCCGAGCTGCATGTGCTGGCACCGGTGCAGATGCCGGTGACCTACAACCTGCGTTTGACCCCCGACACCAGTGCCGTGCGCGCCGCGGTCGAAGCGCAGTTGCGCGACTTGCACAACCGTGAGGCCGGGCTCGGTGAAACCTTGCTGCTGACTCACATCGCCGAAGCCATCAGCAGCGCCACCGGCGAAAGCGATCACAAACTGGTCGCGCCAGCCGCCGACGTTACGGCCGCGAGCAATCAGCTGCTGACGTTCGGAGGCTGCGTATGGCTGGAATAAGAACCGCCGCGCAATACCAGGCCCAACTGCGCAGCCTGCTGCCCAGCGGCCCGGCCTGGGACCCGGAGCGGGTACCGGAACTGGAGCAAGTGCTGGAAGGCGTCTCCCAGGAACTGGCACGTCTCGACGCCCGCGCCGCCGACCTGCTCAACGAAATGGACCCGGCCGGCGTCAGCGAACTGGTGCCGGACTGGGAACGGGTGATGAACCTGCCCGATCCATGCCTGGGCCTGACCCCGCTGTTCGACGACCGCCGCCTCGCGGTACGCCGGCGGCTGCTCGCGGTTGGCAGCCAGGCAATCAGCTACTTCGTCGAAATCGCCCGCACCCAGGGCTACCCGAACGCCACCATCACCGAACTCGAAGCCCCGCGCATGGGCCGCTCGCGTTTCGGTGCGGCGCACTTCGGTACCTCGCAGGCGCAGTTCATGTGGACCCTCAACACCGGCGGTCGCTTGCTGTTGGGGCGGCGCTTCGGTGCCAGTTACTGGGGCGAACGCTTTGGCATGAACCCGGGCTCGGCGCTGGAGTGTTTGATCCACCGCAGTGCACCGGCGCATACGCTGGTGCACATCAATTATGACTAGGGGATAGGAAATGGATTATCCGAAGAGTGTGCCCAGCGCCGGGTTGATCAGCGGCAAGTTTGTCGATGAAAACCCGCTGACCGGAACGCCGGGGTCGCTGATTCCGGCGGCGTGGGGTAATGGCGTGACGAGTGAGATTCTCGAGGTGATTACCGCCGCCGGCTTGACACCCAGTGAGTCCCACCTTGCTCAGCTCTTGAGCGCCATTCGCAGTATCAGTCGTTCGACAGCCGGTCTTGGCATCCAGCGATTCACCTCGAACGGTAATTTCACTGTTCCGGACGGGGTGACGAAGATTTGGCTCAGTGGTTGTGCTGGGGGAGGTGGCGGAGGTGCTTGCCCGGGGGGCACTAGTGCGACAGCTTCGGGGGGCGGTGGTGGTGGGGCGGGTCAAACGGTCATCAAACTGTTGGTGGCGGTGACGCCCGGGCAGGTTATCCCCATTGTCATCGGGGCTGCCGGCATTGGAGGGAGCGTCGGTGTAGCTGCAACGGCTGGCGGGAACACACTGGTCGGGGCTTCAGGTGCTCTGCTGGTACTGACTGGTGGCAGTCCAGGTTATCCGGGTGTTAACACAACAGGCTTTGTTCCGGGCCCCAGAGGCGGTGAGGGTTTTCCTGCGGGCGGAGATGCGACAGATACCACCGCCAATATAGCTGCAGGCTATGGGGGGGGCGGCGCAAGTGGGCCCTTCGGCACAGGAGGTAGTTCTTCTCGCTCCGGTACGAGCTCTGGTTATCCCGGGAGATCGGCCTATGGCTTCGGTGCCGGAGGTGGCGGTGCTGGCGGTTATTACATTCCAGGGCCTGGAACTGCGCAGCCTGGTGGTCCGGGTGCGCCAGGCCTCATTGTTATCGAGTGGTAAAAGTATGACTAAACAAGTGCTGTACTGCCGTACATCCGGCACAGTCATTGAGTGGCAAGACACCGAGTTGTTTGCCTACGCTGCTCCCTCTGTGATGCTGGGTATTCTGCCGGTCACCGATGAACAGTGGGTCCAGAAAGAGACCCTGCACTGTGTCTCCAATGACGAATTAACCAAAATTGATACCCCTCAGCCTTCTTCAGGCAATGACTGGGATGGTGCTGAAAGGATGCTGGCCTCCGCCAAAGTGACAACGGTAGAGCGTCAGGAAACAGAAAACCTTTGCTCCCGAGTGGACGCAGCAGCAGACAGCGCCCGCAAGGCTCTGACCGGGGATCCGCTGCGTGCGATGGAATATGCGAGCGCTGCCGCCGATGCACAGGCCTTCAAGGACGCGGGTTACCCCAAAAAAGCTGTCCCACTGTCCGTGAGCGCATGGGCCGTCAAAGGCCGAACCGCCCAAGAGGCTGCTGACGACATTCTTGGCAAATCGGCCGAATTCAATAACAGCTTGTTGACCCTGCGCACCCTGCGCTTGAAAGCCAAGGAGCAGATCAGGGCTCAAGTCGCCAAGGGCAAGACTGAACGGGCCAAAGAAGTGTGCGATGCAGCCATTCTGGCCCTGCGTAACGTCGTGGGCGATCTGTCGCAGTAGAACGCAGCGGGTTAGCCCCGGGCACGATGAGTATGAGTCTCTTGAAAGACATGTCTGACGCCCACTAACCCAGTGGGCGTTTTTGTTTTCGTTCAAATATCCCGGTCAAGCAGGCCGGAGGACAAACATTATGGATTATCCAAAAAAAACACCCGGCGTTGGGCTGGTGAATGGCAGGTTTGTCGATGAAAACCCGGTCACCGGGACACCTGGATCGTTGATTCCGGCGAGTTGGGGAAATAGCGTCACTCAGGAAATTCTGAGTGTTGTACAGGCCGCCGGTTTGACACCGGATGAAGCGTCGAACAATCAGTTGCTGGGAGCCTTGCGCAGTTCCAATCTGTTTGTTACGCCACCACAGTTTGACGCAGGAAAGTCGGTGGCGACCTCTGAATTTGTGCAGCGTGCACTCGGGAACTATGCAGGTTCACGCGGGATATCGGCATCAGAGCAACTTACCGTCGCGGACGTTGGTCGTTCGATAGGCCTTGGCGGAACGACAAGTTATACGGTGACGTTGCCGGATGTTAATGCGGTCCCTGCTGGCGCGGTGATAAGCCTGCATTGTCGTGCCAGTTCGGTTGTTACTGTTGCCAGTAATTCAGGGGCTCAAATCACTCCGCAAGGCGCCATGCTCAATAGCATGACTATGACCGCAGGCGAGAATGCGACCTTTGTCAAAGAGTCCGGGGTCTGGACGGTTTACGGTACTGCCAGTCTGAAGTACGCCACCCTGTTCGCGGGTGTCACCGGGGCTTCTGGGTATCAGAAGTATCCGAGTGGCAACATGGATCAGTGGGGTTATGGTGTGACTGATGCGAATGGAGAAATGTATATAACTTTTCCAATCTCTTTTCCCAATGCTTGTGTTTCGGTTGTCGCCAATCATGTCGGTGGTGACATCGCAATGGTCATCCTTATTGGCGGTACCAGTACAAAACAAGGTTGCCGACTTAGAGTTCGAAGCTATACGGGGCAGATGGCGGCTGGCTGGGCTGTTAATTACATTGCGAAGGGGTATTGAATTGAACGGTACAATATTATTTAGCGCGCGAACACGCGGTGCTTATGTCGTCGGGTTAAATGGGGCTGATATCCCTGACGATGTAATAGAGATTCCAAGGGCATATTGGCTTTCGTTGCTTGAAACATTGGCTGGGTCGCCGAAGATGATCTCTGTGCGTCCTGAAGATGGTTACCCGATTCTTGTGGATCCTCCGTCTGTGTCAGCTGAAGTGTCTGCGTCAAATGAACGTGCCTGGCGCGACTCCGAACTGTTTCAAACCGATGGTTTGGTTGCAAGGCATCGTGACGAGCTGGAGGCGGGGGCTGCAACAACGTTATCCGCCGCAGAGTACGAAAGCCTGCAAACCTATCGCCGCAACTTGCGCAATTGGCCGGTTACCGAAGCGTTCCCCACATTGACAGGGAGACCGGTACTGGTTGCCCCCGTTAGCGTTATGGCCGCTCCCGTTAAAAAAGCACGGGTCAGAAAAACGGTGAAGCCGGTAGAACCTGCCATCGCTCAATAGACATTTATAAGGAGTGGAACATTGGATTATCCCAAAAGTGTCCCCGGCGTAGGGCTGGTGAATGGCAAGTTCGTTGATGAAAACGTGGTTTCCGGAACGCCGGGCTCTTTGATTCCTGCGACGTGGGGTAACAGTGTTACTCAGGAAATTCTAACGGTCGTTGCAGGGGCAGGATTAGTACCGTCTGAAGTTGACAATACTCAGTTGTTGAGGGCGATGCAGTTGATCATGGCGAAAGCCAGTCCGATGAATGCTCTGGTAACAACGGTCTCGGGTTCAAAACTGTTGACGGAAAGCGAGCTTGGACTTGTTTTGGTCAACGGCAGCGCAGGGGCAACCACTGTAAGTTTGCCACCTTCCAGTGCGGCTTTAGGTGTTCGTGATGTCATCCTTCGTCGGGTCGACAATACGGGCAATCGTTTGGTCGTACAGGTGTCCGGGACAGACACGGTTAAATTCCATACGCATTTGTCTGCGCCGGGTTATCCGTTTTTCGTACTTATGGGCGCAGGGGATTGGTGGCATTTACGCAGTGACGGTCTGGGCAGTTGGTGGCCGGTGGGCAGGTTCGATGCAACCCCTCTGGGACGTCCGGTTTTTGAAACAACAACGGCGTTCAGCCCAGGTGGTTATGGGGCTTTGAATGGCGC
>NZ_JBFTLU010000259.1:0-8587 GCF_056396605.1 Pseudomonas sp. 05T35 | reverse complement strand
ATGCGTCACTTCAGTGGCGGCAGCGTCGAGCCCGAACTGCTTCGGCGTTTGCTCGAAGCGGCGCATCGGGCGCCGAGTGTCGGTTTGATGCAGCCCTGGCGGTTCATCCGCATCAGCGACCGAGCGTTACGCGGCAAGATCCAGCAACTGGTGGAAGAGGAGCGGGTACGCACCGCCGAAGCGCTGGGCGAACGCTCCGACGAATTCATGAAACTTAAAGTCGAAGGCATCAACGACTGCGCCGAAGTACTGGTTGCCGCGCTGATGGATGATCGCGAGCGGCATATCTTTGGCCGTCGTACCTTGCCGGAAATGGACATGGCGTCGTTGTCCTGCGCAATCCAGAATCTTTGGCTGGCGTCCCGTGCCGAAGGTTTGGGCATGGGCTGGGTCTCGTTGTTCGAGCCGCAGGCATTGGCGGATCTGCTGGGCCTGCCGCCTGGGGCCAAACCGCTGGCAGTGTTGTGCCTGGGACCGGTCAGGGAATTTTACCCGGCGCCGATGCTGGTCCTTGAAGGCTGGGCGCAGGCGCGTCCGCTGAGTGAACTGCTGTACGAGAATTTTTGGGGAGTGAGTCAATGAGTGTGGCGTTGCTGAGTGTCGCCGGCGTAGCGCTGGATGCGCTGCTGGGCGAACCCAAGCGCTGGCATCCGCTGGTGGCGTTCGGCCGTTTTGCCGATCGTATCGAGCAGCGTTTCAACTCTGCCGGTCGTGGCTGGCGCAGTCATGGCGTCACGGCCTGGGTGATGGCGGTGCTGCCGCTGACCCTGTTGATCACGGCATTGTCCTGGTTGCCGTACATCGGCTGGGTCGTCGATATTCTCGCGTTGTATTGCGCGCTCGGTCTGCGCAGCCTTGGTGAGCATGTCGAGCCGGTGGCTCAGGCCCTGCGCAGCGACGACCTGGATGAAGCGCGCAAGCGTGTCGGCTATCTGGTCAGCCGTCAGACCAGTGAGCTGGACTCGACCGAAGTGGCCCGCGCGGCCACCGAATCGGTTCTGGAAAATGGCAGCGACGCAGTATTTGCTGCGCTGTTCTGGTTTGCCGTCGCGGGTGCGCCGGGCGTGGTGCTCTATCGACTGAGCAATACCCTGGACGCCATGTGGGGTTATCGCAACGAGCGCTTTGAACGCTTCGGCTGGGCGGCGGCGAAAATCGACGATGTGCTCAACTATATTCCGGCGCGCCTGGTGGCTTTGACCTACGCACTACTGGGTAAAACCCGTTTGGCGCTCAAATGCTGGCGCACGCAGGGGCCGACCTGGGACAGCCCGAACGCCGGGCCGGTGATGGCCGCTGGCGCGGGTGCTCTGGGCGTCGAGTTGGGCGGGGCGGCGATCTATCACGGTGAGCTGCATCAGCGTCCACAGCTGGGCGAAGGCGTACCGGCAGACGCCAACTCCATCGATCGCGGCTGGCAACTGGTTCAGCGCGGGGTATGGCTGTGGTTGCTGATCCTCTGTGTGGGAGCCGAGATTTATGCTTGAGCACGGTGGCCGCTTGCGCAAGGCGGCGTTGCAGTACGGCATCGCCGAAACCGACTGGCTCGACTTGTCCAGCGGTCTGGCACCTTGGCCGTGGGCGATCCCGGACATCCCGTTACGGGCCTGGGCGCGTTTGCCGGAAACCGAYGACGGCCTGGAGCAGGCTGCACGCGAATACTATGGCGCCTCGCAGGTGCTGCCGGTCGCGGGCTCCCAGGCGGCTATCCAGTTGCTGCCACGTCTGCGTCGCGCCGGTAAAGTCGGCGTGCTCTCGCCCTGTTATGCCGAGCACGCTGAGGCCTGGCGTCGCAACGGCTACGTCGTGCGTGAAGTGCTGGAGCAGGAAGTCGACTTTTTCCTCGATAGCCTCGACGTGCTGGTAGTGGTTAACCCGAACAATCCCACCGGCCTGAGCCTGACCCCGGAACGTCTGCTCGACTGGCATGCGCGGCTGGCGCAGCGCGGTGGCTGGCTGGTGGTCGACGAAGCCTTCATGGACAACACCCCGCAGCTGAGCCTGTCGTCTTATACCGATCAGGTCGGCTTGATCGTCTTGCGTTCGTTCGGCAAGTTTTTCGGTCTGGCCGGGGTGCGATTGGGTTTTGTGCTGGCTGAGCGCAAGTTGCTCAAACTGCTCGCCGAGCAGGTCGGTCCTTGGGCGGTCAGCGGGCCGACCCGGGTATTGGGTCAGGTCTGTTTGCGTGACACCMAAGGTCACGCTCGCCAGCGTCTGCGTAGCGAAGAGGCCAGCCAGCGCCTGGCTGAAGTCCTCGAACGCCACGGCTTCAAACCGCACGGTGGTTGCGCGTTGTTTCAGTGGTTGATCACTGATCACGCAGAGCATCTGCACGAATTCATGGCCCGGCGCGGCATCTTGCTGCGCCTGTTCACCCACAACAGCAGTCTGAGGTTCGGCTTGCCGGCCGATGACGCCGATTGGCAGCGCCTCGAGCACGCTTTTGAAGCCTACACCGACCTTGAGCCACACACCGACATGAACCCGGTGCTGCTCAAGCCCAATAGCGATACCGGCGCGCAAGTGATCATTCACGGGCGTGCCGTGACCACCATGAACGCAGTCGCCTATCACGACTACAAAGCCATCGCCATGCAAGCGGTACTCGCCTCTCACGAACGCTTGAGTGCAGCCTATCCGGTGGTGATGGTCGAAGGCGCGGGTTCCCCGGCCGAAATTAATCTGCGCGCTGGCGACATTGCCAACATGGGATTCGCCGAAGCGGTGGATTGTCCGGTGGTGCTGATCGCCGACATCAATCGCGGCGGGGTATTCGCGCATTTGGTGGGCACGCTGGAGTTGCTGTCAGCCACTGAGCAGGCGCGGGTCAAAGGCTTCATCATCAACCGTTTTCGCGGCGATATCGCCTTGCTGCAGCCAGGCCTCGACTGGCTGGAAGAGCGTACCGGCAAACCGGTGATCGGCGTGCTGCCGTATGTCGTGGATCTGCATCTGGAAGCCGAAGACGGCATCGATCAGCGCCAGGCCGATAAAGCCGATCAGGTGCTCAACGTGGTGGTGCCGGTGTTGCCGCGTATCAGTAACCACACCGATTTCGATCCGCTGCGTCTGCATCCTCAGGTCGATCTGCAATTCATCGGGCCCGGTCAGCCGATTCCGCCTGCCGACCTGATCATCCTACCGGGCTCGAAGAGTGTGCGTAGCGACCTGCACTACTTGCGCGCCAACGGTTGGGACGCAGCCATTACCCGCCATTTGCGTTACGGCGGCAAGCTGCTCGGTATTTGCGGTGGCCTGCAAATGCTCGGCGAGCACGTACACGACCCGCTAGGGCTGGAAGGCGCTGCGGGCTCCAGTACCGGTCTCGGCTTGCTGGCGTTCGAAACCGTGCTTGAAGAAGAGAAACAGCTGCGCAATGTGCGCGGACATCTGGCGTTGGAAAACGCTGAAGTCAGCGGTTATGAAATTCACGCCGGGGTCACCACCGGTAGTGCTTTGGAGCAGGCGGCGGTGTTGCTGGATGACGGTCGCAGCGACGGAGCGCGAAGTGCTGATGGACAGGTGCTCGGCACGTATTTGCACGGCCTGTTCGAGTCTCCGGCGGCATGCAGCGCGCTGTTGCGCTGGGCCGGTTTGCAGGACGTACAGGAAGTCGATTACCACGCCTTGCGCGAGCGCGATATCGAGCGGTTGGCGGATCTGGTGGAGAAGCATCTGGATACTGGGTTGTTGCGTGAGCTCTGTGGGTTTTGAGGCGGCTGTGCAGGCCTCATCGCGAGCAGGCTCGCTCCCACATTGGAGCGTGGTCAACTGTGGGAGCGAGCTTGCTCGCGATAGCGTCGGTTGTCACACCGCCATTTAGAGGTTTATGACCATGTTGCAACTGATCCTCGGCGGCGCCCGTTCCGGTAAAAGCCGTCTGGCTGAGAAGCTCGCCAGCGAAAGCGGCCTGGCGGTGACGTACATCGCCACCAGCCAGCCGCTGGATGGCGAAATGAATGCCCGCGTGGCCCATCATCGCGAGCGCCGTCCGCCTGAATGGGCGCTCATTGAAGAGCCGCTGGAACTGGCCCGGGTGCTACGCGAAAACGCCAGTGCCGAGCGTTGTTTACTGGTGGATTGCCTGACCTTGTGGCTGACCAATCTGCTGATGCTGGAAGATCCCGAGCGTCTGGCGTATGAGCGTGAAGCCTTGCTGGAGTGTCTGGCATCGCTGCCGGGAGAAATTGTTTTTGTCAGCAACGAGACCGGTCTGGGTGTCGTCCCGCTGGGCGAATTGACTCGCCGCTATGTCGATGAAGCCGGTTGGTTGCATCAAGCCCTGGCTGAGCGCTGTCAGCGTGTCGTGTTGACCGTTGCCGGCCTGCCCCTGACTTTGAAAGGTATTGCGT
The DNA here is from genome assembly GCF_056396605.1 of Pseudomonas sp. 05T35. NCBI lineage: Bacteria > Pseudomonadati > Pseudomonadota > Gammaproteobacteria > Pseudomonadales > Pseudomonadaceae > Pseudomonas > Pseudomonas sp. 05T35. The sequence goes on along the minus strand of NZ_JBFTLU010000259.1, from coordinate 4,235 downwards.
TATGACTCATTCCTGGTGGTTGAACCCGTGCAAACCGATCGATGCGCAAGCGCATGAGCAAGCGGCGGCCCGACAGCAGCAACTGACCAAACCGGCGGGCTCCCTCGGGCAGTTGGAGTCGGTGGCGGTGCAATTGGCGGGGTTGCAGGGCCGGGTCAAGCCAAGCCTGAATCAGCTGTGGATAGCGATTTTTGCCGGTGACCACGGCGTGGTCGCCGAAGGCGTTTCGGCGTTCCCGCAGGAAGTCACCGGGCAGATGCTGCATAACTTTGTCAGCGGTGGCGCGGCGATCAGCGTATTGGCGCGGCAGCTTGAGGCGCGGCTGGAAGTGGTCGACCTCGGCACTGTCACGCCTTCGTTGAATTTGCTGGGCGTGCGCCACCTGCACATCGGTCCAGGCACTGCGAACTTCGTTCATGGCCCGGCGATGACGCAAATCCAGGGCGAACAAGCCTTGCAGGCTGGCCGTGACAGCGTGTTGCGGGCGATTGCTGAAGGCTCCGAGCTGTTTATCGGTGGCGAGATGGGCATTGGCAATACCACCGCTGCCAGCGCGTTGGCCTGTGCATTGCTCGATTGCCCGGTGGCGCATCTGGCCGGGCCAGGCACCGGTCTGGACGCGGCAGGTGTCAGCCATAAAACCCAGGTGATTGAACGCGCCCTGGCATTGCATGCCGCTCAGCGCGGTGATGTATTGCAGACATTGTTCAACCTCGGTGGTTTTGAAATCGCCGCGCTGGTCGGCGCCTATCTGGCCTGCGCTCAAGAAGGGTTGGCGGTGCTGGTCGACGGCTTTATTTGCAGCGTGGCAGCATTGGTCGCAGTGCGTCTGAATCCGGCATGCCGCGAGTGGTTGCTGTTTGGTCATCGCGGGGCTGAACCGGGTCATCGGCATGTATTGGAAACGCTGAACGCTGAACCTTTGCTGGATCTCGGCCTGCGTCTGGGCGAGGGCAGCGGTGCCGCAGTGGCAGTGCCGTTGCTGCGTCTGGCCTGCAATCTGCACGGGCAAATGGCGACCTTCGCCGAAGCGGCCGTGGCCGATCGTCCGGCATGACGTTGCGTCTGGATCTGCTGCGTCACGGTGAAACCGAACTCGGTGGCGGTTTACGCGGCAGCCTGGATGACGCGCTGACCGCCAAAGGCTGGGAGCAGATGCGCGCGGCGGTGATTGATCAAGGTCCGTGGGATCGTCTGGTCAGCTCGCCGCTGCAACGCTGCGCGCGTTTTGCCGAGGAACTGGCCGAGCGGTTCGGCTTGCCGGTGGTGCTGGACAAGGATCTGCAAGAGCTGCACTTCGGTGTCTGGGAAGGGCAGAGCGCGGCAGCGCTGATGGAAACCGACGCCGAAGCGTTAGGCAGGTTTTGGGCTGATCCCTACGCATTTACGCCGCCGGAAGGTGAGCCGGTGACTGCGTTTTCCGCACGGGTGCTGGCAGCCGTCGAGCGCTTGCATCGGGCCTATGCCGGCGAGCGGGTGTTGCTGATCAGTCACGGTGGGGTCATGCGTCTGTTACTGGCCCGCGCACGCGGATTGCCGCGCGAGCATTTACTCAACGTTGAAGTCGCTCATGGCGCGCTGTTTTCGTTGCGCGTCGAGGCTGATGCCGTGCTCAGGGAAGAGGGCTGAACATGTTGCCGTTCTGGATCGCCTTGCAGTTCCTCAGCAGCTTGCCGATTCGTCTGCCAGGCATGCCGGCGCCTCAGGAACTTGGGCGCTCGCTGCTGTTTTATCCATTGGTCGGGCTGCTGTTTGGCGGGTTGTTGTGGGCGCTGAACGGACTGTTGCTCGGTACGCCAGCGTTGTTGCATGCGGCGTTGCTGTTGAGTGTCTGGGTGATGCTCAGCGGTGGTTTGCACCTCGACGGTCTGGCCGACAGCGCCGACGCCTGGCTCGGCGGTTTTGGTGATCGCGAGCGCACCTTGAGCATCATGAAGGACCCGCGCAGTGGGCCAATTGCAGTGGTGACGCTGGTATTGGTGTTGTTGCTCAAGTTCACGGCGTTACTGGCGTTGATTGAACAGCACTCCATGGCCGGTTTGATCCTCGCACCGCTGATCGGTCGCAGTGCCTTGCTGGGGCTGTTTCTGAATACACCTTACGTGCGCGCTGGCGGCCTGGGGCAGGCGCTGGCCGATCATCTGCCGCGCAAGACCGGTCAGCAGGTGCTGTTGCTCAGCGCGCTGGCGTGCGTGCTGATTGGCGGCTGGAGCGGTGTTGTTGCGCTGGTGCTGGCGGCTCCAATGTTCTTCTGGTTGCGCCAAGTGATGTTGCAGCGTCTGGGCGGGACCACTGGCGATACGGCAGGGGCGTTGCTGGAGTTGCTGGAAACGGCGGTGCTGGTGGGTTTGGCGCTGCTCTGAGAGTCACCTTCAACGTGCGCGGCCTTACGGCTGTTTGATAATCAAACTTGCTTTAACTTTATCGCGGGTATAWACACGCACCATGCTAGCCTCTCAATGTTTATGCACCAACCTGCGTCGCGCCGCCCGTGGCGTCAGCAGGCATTACGACGGCGCCCTCGACGGCTTCGGGATCAACGTTGCGCAGTATTCCTTGTTGTGCAATTTGCAGCGCCTCGATCAACCGAGCATTTCGACCCTGGCGGAAGCCATGGGCCTGGATCGCAGTACGCTGGGGCGTAATCTGCGGGTGCTGGAGGGGGAGGGGCTGGTGATGCTGGTTGAAGGTGAAGACCAGCGCAACCGCATCGTGCAGTTGACCGAAACCGGGCGTGAGCGCCTGGCAGCGGCCTTGCCGGCCTGGGAAGCGGCGCAGCAGCGGCTGATTGATCGTCTGGGAGCAGAGAAACGCGCAACCTTGCTGGCCTTGCTGGATGAACTCGCCTGAGGCGGCGGGCCTTTCCAAGCGTAAGCCCGAACTTAAGCGGGTATATACCCGCTACTGGAGAACAAGAATGACATCAATGTGGCGTACCAGCGGTTGGGTTCTACTTGGGAGCGCACTGATTCTTGCGCTGTCGCTTGGCGTGAGGCATGGCTTCGGGCTGTTTTTGCCGCCGATGAGCGCGCAGTTTGGCTGGGGGCGCGAAGTGTTCGCCTTTGCCATCGCCCTGCAGAACCTGATCTGGGGGCTGGCGCAGCCATTCACCGGGGCCTTGGCGGACCGCTTCGGCGCGGCGAAAGTGGTGCTGGTCGGTGGTGTGCTGTACGCCGTGGGTTTGGTGTTCATGGGCTTGTCCGATTCGGCCTGGACGCTGTCATTGAGTGCTGGCTTGTTGATCGGTATTGGCCTGTCTGGCACCTCGTTCTCGGTGATTCTTGGCGTTGTAGGGCGCGCCCTGCCGCCGGAGAAACGCAGCATGGGCATGGGTGTCGCCAGTGCTGCGGGCTCTTTCGGCCAATTCGCCATGTTGCCTGGCACGTTGGGGTTGATCGGCTGGCTCGGTTGGTCGACAGCACTCCTGGTGCTGGGAATGCTGGTAGCGCTGATTGTGCCGCTGGTCAGCATGCTCAAAGACAAACCGCTGCCCGTGCTCGGTCATGAACAAACCCTGTCCGAGGCCCTGCACGAAGCGTGTTCGCACTCGGGCTTCTGGTTGCTGGCGTTCGGTTTTTTTGTCTGTGGTTTCCAGGTGGTGTTTATCGGTGTGCATTTGCCGGCCTATCTGGTCGACCAGCATCTGCCTGCCAGCGTTGGTACCACGGTGCTGGCGTTGATTGGCCTGTTCAATATCTTCGGTACTTACACCGCCGGCTGGCTCGGTGGGCGCATGTCCAAACCGCGTCTGTTGACAGGGCTCTACCTGCTGCGTGCGGTGGTGATCAGTCTGTTCATCTGGGCGCCAGTCACGCAGACCAGTGCCTATCTGTTCGGCATGGCCATGGGCTTTCTCTGGTTGTCGACAGTGCCTTTGACCAACGGCACGGTGGCGACGCTGTTTGGTGTACGAAACCTCTCTATGCTCGGCGGTATCGTTTTCCTCTTTCACCAGTTGGGCTCGTTCCTTGGCGGCTGGTTGGGTGGGGTGGTTTACGACCGAACAGGCAACTATGACTTGATCTGGCAGGTGGCGATTCTTCTTAGTCTGTTGGCGGCAGTCTTGAATTGGCCTGTACGCGAGCGTCCCGTGGCACGGTTGCAAGCTCAGGTGAGTGTGGCATGAGCAGGATTGCAGCCTGGTTCGCCGCTGCCGGGGCTGGCGCGTTGTTGTTGGCGCTGGCCTGGTGGGGCTGGCATCAGGGTGGGCTGGCACTGATGCAGCTCGGTATGGG
>NZ_JBFTLU010000258.1:0-6150 GCF_056396605.1 Pseudomonas sp. 05T35 | reverse complement strand
TTGGTAGAGCATGCCAATGGTCAGCGGGACTTTGTCGCCACGGCCCTTCGCCCGGCGTTTGAGAAACACGTCAAAGCCTTCGGGCTGAAAGTAGCGATAGGCGTCGTAGTCGACGAAGTCGATGGCGAACTGTTCTTCCAGGGCTTCCATCAGGTGCCGAGCGTCTGAGCCGTCGCAGCCGAGGTCGAAATTGATCGAGGTGTTGAGGCTGATGGTTTTGCGTTCGGGCAAGCCGAGCTCTTCGTGCAGCAACTGCATGAGTAACTGCATGGCGTTGTCGTCGGGGAAGTTGGGGGCGAGGTTCATGGTTAACAGTCCGGTTGAGGCATGCAGGAATGTTATGGGGCGTAGGGTTTGGGTGGAAGGCCCTTGCTACGCAGTTGATCGTTCCCGCGCTTACGAATTTCTTTGACTTGCAACGCGTCAATATGGAATTCGCGGGAAGGCAGGCGTTCACCCCGTACGATCTCGTCCATCTGTTGCGCGCTTTTCATCAGCTCATCAAAAAACATGCTCATGGTTATCTCCAGTGTTTGATGACGGCTTTCAATGCTTTGCATTCGATCGTTCTCACGCAGAGCGTGGGAACGATCTGTTCACTCGGACTTCAGGACGGCGCTTTCCAGTTCAGCATGCGTTGCTGGGCAACCTGGAGTAGATCGCAGCCATCTTGAGTCAGCAGGTACAGGGCGTGGGTGATGTGGGGGATGTCTTTCACGTCGCCGTGTTTGAAGCATTGGCAGTGCAAGGTTTCGAGCAGGTCGCTGGAGGCGCGGATGCGTTGTAGCGCGGCTTCGAGGATGTCTTGCGGGTCGGCCTCTATGTCGATGATCAGGGGCGAGGTGTCAGTGAGGTTGGTTTGAAGTGGGCGGTAGCGATCTACAAACGGATTTAATGTGGTCATTGAGGAGCGCCTCTATTTAAGGGAAGTGTGTGCCTCTCGTCCGGGTGACCAAGCCCGAGCCGCTGATTTGGCAGCGACAGTCACGACTATAGGTATGGTGTGTCGGCTGGCGATAGCCGACAAGGAGCACGAGGTTGTAGGACGGGGACGAAGATTGGTAAGGCTGTGTCTATCGGTCTGTCTGCCGACGTAGGATGTCTGGTTTTTTTGCTCGTTCCCACGCGCGCGGGAACGAGCAGTGTTTTTCACCTCGCCATCCGCTGCCGTGCCACCTCAAGCAACTCACTCCCATCCTGAGTCAGCAGATAAAGCGCATTGACGATATTCGGAATGTCTTTCACATCCGCTTGTTTGAAGCACAGGCAATACAGCGTTTCGAGCAGGTCGCTGGAGGCGCGGATGCGTTGTCGGGCGGCGTCCAGGATGGCGTGGGGGTTGGCCTCGGTATCGATGACCATAACCGGGGTTTCGCTGTAGCTGGTTTTGAGTGGGTGATAGCGGTTGTTAGACGGATCGAGCGGGTTCATTGAACGTGTCCAGTAGGAAGTCGCGACGTCGCTCCTGCAGGCCGACACACGGGGTTTAGCCACGTCGCAAACTATAGAGAGGTTCGGCAAAGCGCAGCAAGACGGCGTGAATGGACAGACTTTGTAGGGGATTTACGAGGCCCTGAGGCTTAGGCCTACGTAGTTTTCGAGGTTTTTTCAGCGATCTGCCGAAACGTCGTGTTTCCTACGCGCCTGTCAGGCGTGGCGAATAGAACAGCAGTAGGTCAGGCGCCAGAATGTGTAGGGCATTTCGTAAGTTGAAACGCAGTCGATTGCGTAGCGAGTGCTGGCGGGTGGAGATAATGCTCGGGGAACTGAATACAGCAGCGATCGTCTCGATGGCTGCTGTGCATCGACACTGCAATGACTGACTTACCTGGCCACGGCGTCTGGTGCGGGACGCGAGGCGGCTTCAAGGTCCAGCAGGCCCCGACCATAAGCCTCACTGTTAGCGTAGATACCGGTTCGGTTTGCGCTATCCAGCAGGCGGTCGCGAAGTTGTTGTGGGCTCATGTGCGGGTAGTGGCTTTGCAGGGCCGCCAGTGCGCCGCTGACGATGGCCACAGCAGGTGAGGTTCCGGCTGTTTGACCGTAACCGCCGGACTTGAGGGTGGTTTGCAGGCCTGCGTCGGGGCCGGAGTCTCCACCGGGTACGGCGATGCACCAGCGCCTGGCCACGCCACAGTAGTTGGATTTGGCGTTAATGGCCGTACCATCCTGTTTCAGGGCGACGACAGCAATCCAACCCTTCTCCAGTTCAGGAATCGCCAAAGGCAGACCCGCTTCAGCGAGGGGTTCGCGTTTTAATTCATTACCTGTCGGAAAGACGAAAACTGCGCCGTCATCGACCAACTGTCGCGCCGCGACAAGGGACTCGGGCATGACCTGGTTGTAACGGGATTCGGTTATCTCGGTGGCCGGGATGGCATTGGCCCAGGAGTTGTTGAAAATGCGTGCACCTTTATCGAACGCATACTTCCATGACTGGGCGATTTCGCTGTCGAAAAAGAATGGTTCATCGTCATCACCAAAGCGCAACGGGATCAGTTGAGCATTGAAGGCAACACCGTGCATGCCTTGATCGTCTTTGTTTGCAGCGAGGATGCCGGCCATCTGTGTTCCATGGCCGAGTCTGTCAAAGGTGCCGGGGCTGTTGGTAACGTAGTCGTACCCTTGATCGCTGATACGTCCCGAGAACTCGGGCAAGTCGGCATTCAGGCCTGAGTCGACCAACGCGACGCTTACGCCCTGACCGCTACCACCGCGGGCGTAGAGTGCTGATGCCTTGATGATCGCCAGTCCTTTTTGGGCGTGGTATTCCGGTGTTTCGAAGGCCTGGGCTGCAGGTTCGACGCCGGGCTTTTCAGGCACCGTAAGGCATCCGGTCAACAGCAGAGGCAGGGTCATCAGGGTTGTACGCGACCAGCGCGAAAAACAGGGTGGGAGATGCGTTTGAGGCATGGTGTGGTCCTTCATGTGTGGCATCCGCGCACATCAGGCTTCCTGCCATGATGAGGTGCTCGCGGACGATAGCGTTTTCAATTGGAAGACGCAGTGTGTGAGCGCAAACCTTACCGATAATACCGTTCTCCCGTGAGCTGATTTGTAGTTCCGGGTGTATCAATCTGTAGCGTTTTACCCACGACCTTGTCTCGACTCGCTGCATTTGCCGGCTAGGCTTTCGGCATGGAAGCAGTCAACGGAGTGACAGGTTATGCACAACACCCTTGATCGCTCCCACGCTCCGCGTGGTAACGCATCCGGTGACGCTCTGCGTCCATCGCAAAGCGCAGGACTACGCACTGCCCGAGTTTTTTCACGGCGATTCCCCTAGAGATCAATTTTCCTACGCAATTGTCAGGCGAAACGCTGCAAATTTCGGTATGGTGCGCGCCAGAATCCGTAGGACGTTTCTAGGCGTCTGTTTAAACACTTAAAGGGAATTAGGTATGCGATTGCTTCGTATGGCTTCGATTTTGTCGCTGTGGGCCGCGTTTGGCTCTGCGCAGGCTGAACAACTGCCGATCGAGGTGTTGAGTGCGGTGGTCAAGGATCAGAAGATCGCCGACGCTGAAGTGCTGTTGCAACGCAACGGCGCACAGAACGTGGTGGGGCGTACCAATGCTCAGGGCCAGGTCAGCCTGACCGCCGATTTTGCCGATGACGCCAGCAACCTGCTGATCATCAAGAAGCCGGGTTATTCCAACCTGGTGGTTAAGTGCCCGTGCAAGGGCATGACCTATGCCATCAGCCCGGTGATGACCAACCTCGATGGCCTGCGTGTGGTGCTGACCTGGGGCGCGACCCCGTCGGACCTCGACTCGCACATGATCTTCCCCGGCAACAACATCTACTTCGGCAGCCAACATGGCGACGATGCCAACCTGGATGTGGACGACACCACCAGCTATGGCCCGGAAACCATCACCCTGGAGAAAAAGCACTACGGCGAGAGCTACGTTTACGCCGTGCATGACTTCAGCAACAGCGGCAATCCGAACTCGCGTGCACTCTCCAACAGCCAGGCCAAAGTGTTCGTGTACATGGGCCAGTCRCTGGTGCGCACTTACTACGTACCGCAAAACCGCAGTGGCAACCTGTGGACCGTGTTCCGCATGACCGGCAGTGGCGATTTCCAGGACATCAACAACTTCACGGGCTCGCAGGTCGATGCCAAGAGCGTGTTGAACGAAGTCTCGCCGTTGCTCGATGACAACGTGGCCGTTACTGCCGTGGCGGTCAGTACTTCGGCGCTGTCGGATGCGAAAAACCTGAACCAGAAAGGCGAAGCGGCCTACCACGCCGGCGACCTGCCGCAGGCGATCGACTTCTATCGTCAGGCTATCGAACTGAACAACGGTTTTGGTCAGGCCTACAGCAACCTGGGTCTGGCGTATCAGAAGGCCGGTAACACGGCCGAGTCGATCTGGGCCAACCGCAAGGCTATCGCGCTGGCCAGCGGCAATTCGGCTGCCACTGTTCGCGCCAGTTCCTACTACAACATCGCCCGTATCTATGAAGCGGCGAATCAGTTCCCCGACGCATTGCGTCATTACCAGTTGGCCAAGCAGCAAAAAGCCAACCCGGTGTATGACAAGGCGATCGAGCGCGTGCAAAACCGCTGATTGGTTTGCGTTGAGTTGACCCCACAACGCGCCGCTATCGGCGCGTTGTGCATTTAAGGAGCTGGGTATGCGGTTACGGGCTTTTACTTTTTTACTGCTCGGTTGCCTGTGGGCAAACACTGCGCACGCGGTAGGTGCGGCGGTGTTCGCGACGATTGATCGTGGCGGCTGGCCAGGTTCGTTGGTCACTGAGGCGGGTTTCGATACGGCCTCGCGCGCCGAGATGCTGATGTTCGGCAAGGTGTTGCTGGCCAGCGAAGCACTGGACGAAAACGCCCTCAAGCAGCGTTTGGGTGTGAAGCAAGTCGAGTTCAAATCCGTGGAGCAGGTGCGCCAGCGTTTCTGGGACCGGTTGTTGAGCAACTACCGCAGTGCCAGCCAGAACTGCGCAGCCGAGCTGTTTTGTCCACAGGTGCGTGGCCTCGACGATTTGCGTCAGCAGGCGGCTAGCTTCACCGGCGAGGTCGGCCCGGCCTATGCCGCATGGGCTTCGGTCAGCCGGGTATTTCACGAGCAGTATTTGAACGAGCAACTGCGCCTGGCCGCGCTGTTCCCAACGATCAGCAGCGAGATCGAGCGCTTCGACAGCGCCGAACTGACCGGCGATGAGTTGGCTGACCGGCAGTTTCTGCTGACGTTTGACGATGGCCCGAGCGGCATCGACAAGCACACAGACGCCGTGGCCAACGTACTGCGGGCGAACGATCTGCACGGCGTGTTCTTTGTGCTTGGCGAGCCCTTTCAGGCGCGTTTGCGTAAATCTTCGCCAGACAAAATGCGCGAATTGTACCGAGGTCAGTGCGTCGCCCTGCATGGCTGGGAGCATAAGTCCCACAGCGCCTGGAGCGAGTGGCAGTCGTCGATCAACCGTTCGGTGACGCTGGTGCGCGGTACGGTTCCGGATGACTATCAGTCGTTGTTTCGCCCGCCGTATGGCCAGCGTCGCAGCGACAGCGCCGGGTTCTTCAAGGCTCAGGGGCTGAAAGTGATGCTCTGGGGCATCGACTCCCAGGACTGGAGCAAGCAGATCAACGCAGATGCCGCGACCCAGCGCGTGCAGACCCTGATGCTGCTGTGGCGCCGCGGGATCATCCTGTTCCATGACATCCACGACAAGGCACCGAAAGCCGTTCCCGCGTTGATTGCGGCGAATCAGMGCAACGGTGTGAAGTGGGTCGACTGTAGGGCCCAGATGTAGGCCCGACTCATTCGTTTACGATCGTTCCACGCCTGGCGCGGAACGATCAGTGCTCTTGCGACACTCCCTCCCTGTATCATTCCGTATCTCTTTTGCGCCCGACCTTTTCTCGACTCGCTGCTTTGGCCGGCTAGGCTTTCGGCATGGCAGCAGTCAACGGAGTGACAGCTTATGCACAACACCCTCGAACAGGTCTTTGGTTATCCACAGTTTCGGCCCGGCCAGGAGGCGGCGGTCAGTGCGGTGTTGGCCGGGCGCTCGGCGGCGGCGATTTTTCCGACCGGTTCCGGCAAATCCTTGTGCTATCAGTTGCCGGCCGTGTTACTGCCGCACCTGACGCTGGTGGTGTCGCCATTGCTGGCGCTGATGCAGGAC
>NZ_JBFTLU010000257.1:0-6155 GCF_056396605.1 Pseudomonas sp. 05T35 | reverse complement strand
GTTGAAACAGGGTGGCTGACGAGCGCTGAATGGTTTGCAGGTATTCTTGCTGACGCGAGTCGAGGCGAGTCATTCCGAGCAATTCGAGGGTGCCCAGTACCCCGTACAGCGGCGTGCGGATTTCATGACTCATGGTGGCCAGGAACAACGTCTTGGCTTCATTGGCGGCATCGGCAGCTCGTCTCGCTGCTTCCAGCGCGGCGGCATCCTCTATGTGCCGGGTGACATCATTGAAAGCATAAAGTCGTACATCCTGACCCTGATAGCGGGTCGAAACGAAACCGACTTGCAGGTGGCGGCCTTCAACTTCCAGGTAAGTCTCACCGACGTCGGTGCTGTTATGGTGCGGGTCAAGAACCGTCATCAGCTTGGCTGTTCCCTGCCATTGCTGGGCGCGCTGGTTTTCCATCAGGATCTTGTCATCCGAACGGCGCACCACGCACAGCCCCGTTGGCGCGGTATCGATCACCACCCGGCTGAATGCCTCGCTTTCCGCGATGCTTTCATGGGCGCGTCGGGCGGGGAGAATGACTTGCTTCTTGTACCAGCGGCTGGCGAGCCAACCCATGATGATGACGCTTGTCAGCAGTATTGCCAGGCTGGTCAGCGGCCATAGCGCATAGCGGAAAAAGCTCTTGAAGCTGATCGCATAGATGGCGGTCCACTGGGGGCCGATGTTGTTGGTGATTTTGAAGACCAGGCCGTCATGTTTGAAGTTAAGCCCTTCATTCAAGGGCGATTGCGGTCTGAGCGAACCGGTCAGTACCTCACCTGATGGCGCGACCAAGGTGAAGTGGTCATAGATTGACCATTCCATGGTGCGTTCGACATCGTTTACCTGGGACATGTCCAGCAGCGTTGCGACGAACACTCGGGAGTCGGCGCCACTGATGTGTAGTTGTTCAGGTTTTAACGGAATATCAATGTAGGCCATTAAGCGGACCGGTGTCGAACTGTCGGTGGTTTGATCGTAATGTCTCCAGTGGACCGCGCCATCGGCCAAAGACTGACTGTTTTGGTTCAAGTGCCCCAGGACCGTCTTTATCACCCTGGCGAAGGTCTGGTCGAAGTTCGCCGTACTGCCACGCAAGTGTCCGGCAGCCGGAACGGCGATATCGATAGTTTCCTTAATATTGAACAGGAAGATCTGCGGCGACTGGAAGTGCGAGACGGACCAGAAAGTGCTGTAGAAGGTGCTCAGGTGTGCACCCAGCGTGAAAACCTTTGGATGCTCGCTGCTGGCGATTTTCTGTTGATTGACTTTGATGCTGAAAGGCATCGAGAACGAAAACTCTTGCTCTTGATAAATGCCTTCTTGCGGCTGTGCTTTATGCAGATGCTCCAGGGTGTTTTCGTTATTGAGCAGTTCGTCCTGAACGCTGTATTGAGACAAGGTCTTCAAAAAGGTTTCTTGCTCACGAATGTTTCCCATCAAACGCGAAAAGTGAAAGCGGACCTCGTCGTACTGCTCCTCGATCAGACGTTGACATGACCAATAGCTGGTTCCGATCAGCAACAATGCCACTCCGAGCAACACCACCAACCCTTTGTTCAGTCGCAATGAACTGCGGGTGAGTTTCTCCAGGAGGGCGTTGTCGTGTTTCATTAAGGATATCCGCAGGATAGTGAAGAGTCGGTGCAGGATGGATAGTACCTCTGATGTTTGATGAGCGTCKGTCAGGCCAGAAAATTAATAAAATGTCGCCGGACCATCATTGGTCAGCAACTGCTGGAACTGGTCCGACGATACTGCATGGGAAATCAGAAACCCCTGAACCTGCGTGCAATCGATTTTGCGCAGCAGCGCAAGCTCCTGTGGCGTTTCCACTCCTTCGGCCACCACTGTCAGACCCAGTTTGCGACCCAGCGCGACAATGCTGGTCAAGGCTGAGGTCATTCCTTCGTTTTCATGGCAACCCTGGACCAGCGCCCGATCGATTTTGAGCTCGGTAAAGGGGGTCGAAATCAGGTTCACGTAAGAGCTGTAGCCCTTGCCGAAATCGTCTTGCGATAGGCCGAAACCCTTGATGCGCAGACGGCAGGCACCCGCGTAGAAGTTGCTGACGTCCTGCGGGATGGAGCACTCCATCAGTTCGAAACAGATCTTTCCCGGTATGCCTTGGTGGTGCAGGACAAATTCCAGCAGACGGTCCGCCAGGTCATGGCTGTTAAGCAGGTGCGTCGGCAAGTTGATCGACACGGGAATGTCATAACCCTGCTGGCGCCATCGCGCCTGGGCATAAATGACCTGCTTCAATACCAGCCATAACAAACGTTCCTCCAGTCCGAACGCTTTGAGCGCGGGCAGGAACGAGCCAGGAAGCATGACGCCTTGCTCCGGGTGCATCCAGCGCACCAACGCTTCGGCGGAGACGATGCGGCCGTTGGCCAGAGACTTCTTGGGCTGAAACCAGGCCTGAAACTGTCCGTCGCTCATCGCCCGGATAATCGAATGCCGGTCAAACTCCAGGGGCGCAGGAATGGCCTGTGAAGCGCTGCGGTTTTTGCCCTCGAGTTGTTCCGTCAGGCTGCGCAGTGAGGCTGAAGAGACGGGCTTGGAAATCAGTCCGATCACTTCCATTCCGAGATTTTTCGCTACTAGACTGGCGGCCGTCAGCATGCGCCTGGATGCGGCACTCATGATCGCCAGGGCGGGTTTGTAGTGCAGACCTGCCAAGCTCTGGATAAATTGAACGCCGTCCATACCCGGCATCAACAGGTCCGTCAGCACTAGGTCGAAATCGCACCGCTGCAAGCGTTCCAGCGCCTCTTTACCATCCTGTGCGGTTTCGAAATTGAACTCACCCAGTTCACTGAACAAATGCAGCAGATACATGTGCTGAAAGGGGTGGTCCTCAACGATCAAAATGTTATAGGGCTTCATGGGAGGTCCCTTCATAAGGCGCCAGGTAATTGAATAGGGCCCGCAACGCAAAGGGTTTGACCAGGCAATGGGTCATTCCGGCTGCAAGACACAGTTCTGCTTCTCCGCGCATGGCATTGGCMGTTGCTCCGATGATCGGGAGCGAGCAGCCCTGACGGCGCAGTTCTTTGGCTAACTCATAGCCGTTGACTTTGGGCATGTTCACGTCAGTCAGGACCACATCGAAGTCCCCGGCTTTCCAGAGCAGCAGTGCTTCGTGCCCATCGCAAGCCATCTCCACGGTGCAGCCAAGTTCCTCAAGCTGATCCCTGAGAATCAACTGATTGATGATGTTGTCTTCGGCCACCAGGATGTGCAGGTTGAGCTTCTTCAGCTCGCGTTTGTGTGCATATTCATCGACTCTGGCGACCCAGAGTCCCTGTGCCTGGCTAACCGCCTGGTGAATGGCGCTCAAATGGTTAAGGTTGACGTGCCAGCTACCCGCTTCGATTTGCGGTTCACTGCAACCGTTACCACTGACAATAATCAACTGACCCGACCAGTCGGGTACCAGCGGTTGCTCGACAGTGCCTGGATGCAGTTCGAGCAACAGGTCGCCGCCGGCGGCGTCCGCCTGGGACGGGCGGACGATCTGTGCCCGGGCACCCCAGCGGCGCAACCAGCCGCTGATGGATTCCGCGAGTTCGCGAATCGGCGAGACCACATAAATAGTCTCTGGCAACAGGCTGCTCATGGTGCTCGTCTCGACGGTGGCCGAGGCTTCTTCGAGCGGCAGGGTCAGCGTGAAGCTGCTGCCCAGTCCGAGTTCGCTGACCATGCGAATATGGCCGTTCATCAGTTGAGTCAGACGTTGGCAAATGGGCAACCCCAGCCCGGTTCCGGCAACAACATTGGTATTACCTTCGGTTTGATAGAACGGCTCGAAAATGAAGCTCTGGTCTTCCTGAGCAATACCGTTGCCTGTATCGGACACTTGCCACAACAGACTCGAACGTTCGCCATCGCGGTTCAGCAACTTGACGCGCAATACAACCCGACCGCAGTCCGTGAACTTCACCGCGTTACTGAGCAAGTTATTGAGGATTTGCCGGATCCGGGTGACGTCGCCGATCAGCCGTTCGGGCAGTTGCGGATCGAAGCAGGCGTAAAGTTGCAGTCCTTTGCCCATGGCGGCTGCGGCATAACCCTGAATGACTTCGTGAACCAGATCCAAAGGGGAGAACTCGCTCAATTCCAGTGCAAGTTGCCCGGCTTCGATTTTTGAGACATCGAGCACATCACAAATCAATTGGAGCAGGGTCGCGGAGGAACCTTCTATGGCGTGCAAATAGTCTTTTTGCTGCGCATCGAGTTGAGTCCGGGCCAATAACTCCAGGGTGCCCAGCACGCCATAGAGCGGCGTACGAATTTCATGGCTCATGGTGGCCAGGAACAGGGTTTTTGCCTCGTTGGCTGCATCGGCCGAGTGCCGGGCTTCCTCCAGCGCTGCTTCCACCTGTTTGCGTGCGCTGATATCGCTGAAGGCGCAAAACAGCACGTCCTCACCCTTGTAGCGGGTTGGCGCGCTACTGAGGTACAGGTGCCGACCTTCGACGGTTTCAAAGTAATCGGAGCGGGTGGGCTGTTCGGTGTCGAATGCCTGGCTGATCCAGCCGGCACACAACAGCTCGCGTTCCAGACCGTTACCCAGCCATTGCTGGGCCAGGGTATTTTCCAGTACCACTTGACCATCGGTACGGCGCAGTACGCATAGAGCCACGGGAGCCGTCTGGATCACATCACGGCTGAATGCCTCGCTCTCGATCAACGCCTGAATGCGGTTGATCGCAGGCGTAATGAAGCGACATTCGACACGCCGCATCAGCAACAGGATCAGCGTCACGCTGAACAGACAGAACACCAGCGAGCCCAACAGTTGCAGCCACAATCCGGACACCACCGCCAGCAGGTCGATCGAATACACCAGTTGCCAGTCTGACGACTTCAGCTGCTTGCGGATCACCAGGTGGTCCGGCACCAGACCACTGCCGACAAACCCGAAAAAATTGTCACCTTGGGGTTTGAGCAGCATCTGGCTCAATTGCGCGGTGTGACTGTTGGTAAATACCAGCATGCCCTGGGAGTTGAGCATCATAAACTCGCCCGCGCTCTGATCGTTCAGGGCCGTAGAGACTTCTCGGCTGTCCATCTCCAGGCCCAGCCAGCCGGAATCTGAATCACGGTCATCCAGACGAATGAATATATACAGATGCGAGCGTTGCTCAGACTGATCAGTGAGCCACAGTTCGTCGAGGGTCGATGTGTCACTGTCCTTTAGCACGTCCAACTGACTCAGCATGCTGGACGAAAAGTTGGGCACCACCGATGTTGAGTCATAGAGACGTGTTACTTGCGCATTCGGGCCGGTGTTCACGTAAAGCAGATTGACCTGTTTGCCTTTCATGTAGTCGCGCATGCGCTGGGTCAGCCAGATACTCCACAGATTGCCGGGAGTATTACCCAGTTGCAGATGAACTTCTTCAGTGGAGGGTAGGTAAACGATTGGTTTGGCCTGTTTGGATTTGCGCACTGCCGACAGACTGAGGCTTTCGAGCAAGGCTTCGCGATTGGTGAAGAAGGTGTACGCCTCGGCAATCGCACTGCTCATGTAGCCGCGACGTTGGGAAATATCATTGTTGAAGGTGAACAGCAGAAAGTTGTAAACGCCGCTCAGAATGCCGATCAATAAAACGAGTGCAAAAAGACGAAGCAGCCTTCTGGCTGCTTTGGGGCTTGATAACACCGGGCTGATCTGGAGCAGGTAACTTTTTAATCTCATCCGTCGACTCTAAAGAGCGACCTGTCGGATGGGCATCAGACGATTCTTAAACGCCTGGCTGGACGTTAGCTATTTGTAAAACATATCGACGATCACGGCGGCCTCAAAGGTTCCGGGTACAGGTGCGGTACGCCAGATCAAGTCGGCTCTGAAGTCATTTCTTATCTGACCGGCCTCGGTCAGTGCAGCCAGCTTGAACCAAGTGTTGAACGGGATCTTTTCGTTGGTTTCCTGGCGTACCAATGAAATGCCAACGGAACTGTTATTGGGCGGAACCAGCAAGTTGCTGATCACGCTCCCCCCACCGGGGGTGGTGGCGAATCGGGCGTTGACCGTATAGGGCGTATCGCAGCTTCTGAGCAGGCTCAGACTGAAATTGGCGGTGCTGGCGACCTGTCCGATTTGTGCTGTGCCGGAAAGGGCGCGGCGGAAATTGACCACACTGGGGGTAAT
>NZ_JBFTLU010000256.1:0-6238 GCF_056396605.1 Pseudomonas sp. 05T35 | reverse complement strand
CAGTAGCAGTTACCTTGAGTACCGCGCCGCTGGGCAGGCGATTGAGTTCAAGCTTGGCCTTGAGCAACGGCAATGGACAGTTCAATCCGCTGGCGTCCAGTTCGGCATCATGCTCTACAGCGTCGGTCATTGCGTCACTCCGGATAGGTGATTGAGTGGTCTAGAATATCTGGTCGCAACGCATGTGTCCGGCTACAGTAAGGTCTTTGTCGACTAAGGCTTCGTGCATGACTTTTCTGCGCCCCACCCTGCTGACGCTCGCTTGCCTGCTAGCCTCACCGGGCTTTGCCGACGACCTGCCGTCACTTGGCGATGCCAGTTCTGCCATCGTATCGCCACAGCAGGAATACCAGTTGGGCCGCGCATGGCTGGCGATGTTGCGCAGCCAGGTGTCACAACTCAACGACCCACTGCTCAAGGATTACGTCGAAACCAGTGTCTATAAACTGGTGGAAACCAGCCAGGTCAATGACCGGCGCCTGGAGTTCATTCTGATCAACAGCCCGCAACTCAACGCCTTCGCCGCACCCGGCGGGATTGTCGGGGTCAACGGCGGCCTGTTTCTGAACGCCCAGACCGAAAGCGAATACGCTTCGGTACTCGCCCACGAATTGGCTCACGTGTCGCAACGCCACTTTGCGCGCGGCGTCGAAGCGTCGCAACGGATGCAAATCCCGATGATGGCCGCCCTGCTCGGCGGGATCATCGTGGCCGCGGCTGGCGCCGGAGACGCTGGTATCGCTGCTATCGCCAGTACCCAGGCAGCGGCCATTCAAGAGCAACTACGCTTCTCCCGGGAGAAGGAGCAGGAGGCCGACCGTATCGGTATGCTCAACCTCGAGAAAGCCGGTTACGACCCGCGCTCGATGCCGACCATGTTCGAACGTCTGATGCGCCAGTACCGTTTCAATGCCAAACCGCCCGAATTCCTGCTGACTCACCCGGTCACCGAATCGCGAATCGCCGACACCCGCAACCGCGCCGAGCAGTTCAAACCGGGCGGCAAGGAAGACAGCCTGACGTATCAACTGATTCGCGCACGCGTCCAGTTATTCTACGAAGACAGTCCAGGCCTTGCCGCTAAACGCTTTCGCGCCCAACTCGATGAAAACCCGAAAAGCGATGTGGCTCGTTATGGCTTGGCCATCGCCCAGATCAAGGGCAGCCTGTTCAACGAGGCCCGCGAGAACCTCAAGCAGTTACTGGCCAAATCGCCTGACGAAATCATCTACAACCTGGCGCAAGTCGATCTGGRCATCGCCAACAATCGCCTGCCGGACGCACAGACGCGGGTCGACCGGATGCTCGTGCAGTACCCGCGCAACTATCCGCTGAATCAGGTGCGGGTCGACTTGCTGCTCAAGCAGAACCGCCCGGCTGACGCCGAGAAAGCCCTTGAGGCCCTGCTCAAGAACCGCCCGAACGATCCGGACGTCTGGTACATGGTGGCCGAGACTCGCGGCCTGTCCGGCAACATCATTGGCCTGCATCAGGCTCGCGCCGAGTACTTCGCACTGATCGGCGACTACCGCCAGGCGATCCAGCAACTGGACTTCGCAAAACGTCGCGCAGGCACCAACTTCCCACTGTCGTCACGCATCGATGCGCGTCAACGGGAGCTGATGGAGCAAGAGCGTCTGGTCAAGGACATGATGGGCTGACGTTTCTTTGCCCCATAAAAAAACGCCTCATTCGAGGCGTTTTTTTATTCAGTGACTAACCGGTTTACTCGACCAGTTTGAAGGTAATGAAGCTGGCACGCCCCTGACGCAAGACCCGCATCGATACAGAGCGGTTCTTTGGCAGCGCCTGGGCGATCTCTGTGAACTCCTTGGCAGAACCAATCGCCTGATTGTTCAAATGAGTAATCACATCGCCCGGCTGCAAGCCGATCAGGGCAGCAGGACCTTCCTGCACGTCCTTGATCACCACGCCGCCCTTGAGGTCCAAGGCTTTTTTCTGCTCATCGCTCAAGTCGGCTACGGATACACCCAATCGATTGCTGCTGCGCTCGACACCGGGCTTGGCAAGGGCATCCAGCTCTTTACCTTCCTCTGGAATCGCGCCAACCGTCAGCTCGACATTTTTATGCTTGCCGTCACGAATCACTTCAAGCTTGGCTTTCTCACCCGCCTTGAGCGCACCCACCAGATGCGGCAGGTCCGCTGACATGATGATCGGCTGAGCGTTCATGCTCAGGATCACGTCACCCACCTGCAAACCACCCTTGGCAGCCGGACCACCCTCCTGGATCTGCGCTACCAGCGCACCGGCCGGCTTCTCCAGACCAAAGGACTCGGCGAGATCCTTGCTCACTTCCTGGATCACCACACCCAACCAGCCTCGGCTGACTTTCCCGCCACTTTTCAGCTGATTGGAAACATCCATGGCGACATCGATCGGGATCGCGAACGACACGCCCATGAAGCCACCGGAGCGGGTGTAGATCTGCGAGTTGATCCCTACTACTTCGCCCGCCAGGTTGAACAGCGGACCACCCGAGTTACCCGGGTTGATCGGCACGTCGGTCTGGATGAACGGCACATAGTTTTCGTTCGGCAGACTGCGACCAACGGCACTGACGATGCCCTGGGTCACCGTGTGGTCGAAGCCAAACGGCGAACCGATGGCAACAACCCACTGCCCGGCTTTCAGATCCTGGGATTTACCCAATTTGAGCACAGGCAGACCTTTGCCCTCGACCTTCAGCAACGCCACATCGGAACGTGGGTCAGTGCCGATCAACTTGGCTTTCAGTTCACTGCGATCGGCAAGACGCACGATGATTTCATCAGCATCGGCGATCACATGGTTGTTGGTCAGAATGTAGCCATCAGGCGAGATGATGAACCCCGAACCCAGGGATTGCGCTTCACGCTGGCGACTGCGAGGTGAACGCTGCTGTGGCGGCATGCCACGCTCGAGAAACTCGCGCAGTGCCGGCGGCAAGCCTTCCAGATCCGGAATATCCTGATTGGAGACCTTACGGTCCGGCAATTTCTGCGTGGTACTGATGTTCACTACCGCAGGCGAGGCTTGCTCGACCAGCTGCGTGAAGTCAGGCAGCTCGGCCGCCTGGGCACTGACGGCCTGACCGAGTACTAATACAGCAGCAAAAATGGAGAGGTAGGATTTCAAACGTGGTATCGACATACGGCTCCCGTTACGACGAGCATGGTTAAGCGATATGGAGCAAGGAATACCGGGAAACATACACCGGTACTTTTGTTCCGGGAACAACAAACAAGGCCAGAGCCGTGGGGCTCTGACCTATAGAAAATTTTTGGGGATTTTGCAAATAGAAATGCTCACCAAACATTTCAACATCTCAATTGTGGAGTGGACAATTGCTGGCCTCTTTCACAACCAACCGACAGTCCGATGAGCATCACCGGATCAGCTCACTGCTTGGCCGCAGTGGTATTGGAACGCATGGAGAGTGCAATGCGCTCAGCGGTGCCGATCGGAATTTCGCCGACTACAGTGACCATCATCTCGCCTTCAGGCGTGGTCAGACGTCGCGAAACCGCAACGGTCGGGCCTAACTGAGTACGTGTATCGGTAACCACCGCGCCATTGAGCGGCTCCAGGAACACCGAAAAACGCGCCAGGCCATCGTCATACATCAAGCTGCTGATCTGGACCTTGGTCTGCGGATCCTGGCGTGCACTACTGCTGCTGAGCTCGAAGCCAGGTGGCAGCCAGTCGGAATGCCATACCTGAGCGGTTTTCACCGCTAATGCCTTGTCGCTGTCGAGCGTCACAGCCTTGCACTCGGACGTGGCTTGCAGATCACGCTCAGTCGGTACGTCAGCCGTATCCAGTCGAGTGAACTGGAAACGCTCCAGCAACTGCCCCTTGTCATTCAACAGCAATGATTTCAACGGCAAGCCGGTTTCGCGGTCCAGGTGCAATTCAAAGCCATAAMGATGCTGATCACGCGGCGTCAATGAAACGATGACCGCCGGGCGCCCAGCCACGCGTGACTTGCCGATTACGGCAAGATCGTACCAATTCTTGAGCTTTTGTGGATCGAGCGCACGACCAGAAGAGTCGGGAGTATCCCCCAGCCCCGCCACCAGGCTGCCGCTGACGCATTGAGTATGCCCATCAATACGTACGACTTCCTGAGCAGAACCGTCAAGCTGAAGCAAACGCTCGCGGACTTTGCCATCCTGGACACGATGCCAGATGTTGTGGGTAGAAAAACTACCGTTACGCTCGTAGACGAAAGTGCCTTGGAAACTCTGCTGTTGTTCGGCCTGGCCCAGGCGGGTCAACCAGTCCTGAGCCTCATCGGCATAGGCTGGAACAACAAACCAGCCAGTTACCAGCAGCGTAAGTAGAGGGATGGCGCGCATGATCCTCCTTAACGGTTTTCCATGCTTGCCGCACGAGCGTAAGGCAGAGCACTTTCAGTGCCTTTGAGTGCAGCTTGTTGAGCATGTTGGCGCAAGTAGCCTGGCAGACGTTGATCATGCCAGCCCGGCTGACCTTGCAATACGCCGTTGGCCATAGGACCAGTGGCTTCCGAACTCTCATTGTAGCCTGCCAAAACGGCTGGACCTTTTACTTGAGGAACGGCCAGACCCGGTTGAGTGGAGTGCTGGGCCAATTCGACACCGGCGATCTCATCCTGGTTGTACAGACGCACGCCCGCCAGAACAGCAAGGGTCACCGATGCAGCCACCGCCAGGCGACCCACGGTACGCCACGGACCACGAGTGGCCTTGACCGGTACGGCTTCGTCRGCCAAGGCAGCAGAAACGGCCGAAGCCAGATCCAGGCGAGGGATCAGCAGGTCTTTGTGCATGACTGCCCGAGCGACTTGGTAACGGGCCCAGGTCTCGCGGGTTTCAACATCGTCAAAGGCATTTAATACCCGACGCAATTCCAGTTCGTCCGCTTCGTTATCCATCACTGCGGACAGCGATTCCTGCAGGGCTTCACGACTCATGGCGGTTCCTCTCTTGGCTGTCGCCGCTGTCTCAGCTTTCCTGCAACAACGGCTGCAGGGCTTTATCGATGGCTTCCCGAGCGCGGAAAATCCGGGAGCGCACGGTACCCACCGGACACTGCATGACGCTCGCAATGTCCTCGTAACTCAGACCATCGAATTCACGTAAAGTTAATGCCGTACGTAAATCTTCTGGCAGTTGCTGGATGGTTCGATGGACGGTGCCTTCGATCTCATCACGCAGCAATGCACGTTCCGGCGACTCGAGATCCTTGAGGCCATGATCGCCATCGTAGAACTCTGCATCCTCTGAACTGACATCGCTATCCGGCGGCCGACGGCCGCGTGAAACCAGATAGTTTTTCGCCGTGTTGATGGCGATGCGGTAAAGCCACGTATAAAACGCGCTGTCGCCGCGAAAATTTCCAAGTGCACGGTAGGCCTTGATAAAGGCTTCCTGTGCGACATCCTGGGCTTCATGGGTGTCGTGCACGAAACGCACGATCAACCCGAGAATTTTGTGCTGGTATTTCAGCACTAGCAGATCGAAAGCGCGCTTGTCGCCGCGTTGAACGCGCTCGACCAGCTGCTGATCCTCTTCCTGGGTTAGCATGAACACTCCTCGATAAGCTCGGAGGAGGCTTGCATAACTAATCGATCAGGCTTGCAAACATAGACTCGGGCTTTTCGCAAAAGTTCTCCCCCTCCAAGCAAGTTTCCTGTGCGCTCTGATTTGGCACACACGAAAGACGCAGCACGGGCTGGCCGGCTACGCGAATAATCTTTATCGTCGAATCCACCCGCAATGACCAAAACACAAATCCTGCGTGAAGCCGACGCTGTTCCTTGTTTCAGGCAACCTTCTATTGAGCTTGGACGCCAGGCAAAGTTCCCAACCTTTATAGTCGTGCGAAACGAATAATGTATGACCACGCGGCGAAAAACAGCGCTTCATCGGCGATCAGGCTGTCTTATCGTCGATCCCGCGTGTAAATTGCCCTACACGGCCCTCTACCCTTCCCGTCACAGTAGTCTCATATTGCCACGTAGGCCCGACTATTGTGCCGATCCACCCCTCTATATACTAGTGCGCTGTGTGGCTGTCTCGACTCGCCGATTCAGGTGTCTTGCGCCAACCCCGACCCGGGTCGCTTTGAGCGGAATCCTGAAATGAGCCAACAGTTTCAACACGATGTTCTGGTAATTGGCAGCGGCGCTGCCGGTTTGAGTCTGGCATTGACCTTGCCCGATCATTTGCGCATTGCCGTACTGAGCAAAGGC
>NZ_JBFTLU010000255.1:0-6297 GCF_056396605.1 Pseudomonas sp. 05T35 | reverse complement strand
CCCTCGCCGACCGCAATCACGATCTGCTTGTACGGCACGGTTGTTACATCGCCTGCAGCGAACACACCCGGTATCGAGGTCTCGCCACGGTTATCGACGATGATCTCGCCGCGCGGCGACAGCTCGACGGTGCCCTTGAGCCAATCGGTGTTCGGCAACAAACCGATCTGCACGAAGATCCCTTCCAACTCGACGCTCAATACTTCGCCTGACTGACGATCCTTGTAACGCAAGCCATTGACCTTCTGCCCGTCGCCGGTCACTTCAGTGGTTTGCGCACTGGTGATCACGGTCACGTTCGGCAGGCTGTGCAACTTGCGCTGCAACACCGCATCGGCACGCAACTGCACGTCGAACTCCAGCAGCGTGACATGAGCAACGATACCGGCCAGGTCGATAGCCGCCTCAACACCCGAGTTACCGCCACCAATCACCGCAACGCGCTTGCCTTTGAACAGCGGGCCGTCGCAGTGCGGGCAGTACGCCACGCCTTTGTTGCGATATTGCTGCTCGCCCGGAACGTTCATTTCACGCCAGCGCGCACCGGTCGCGAGGATGACGGTCCTGGCTTTCAGTGAAGCACCGCTGGCGAACTGGATCTGGTGCAGCTCGCCGTTTTTGCCCGGCAGCAGCTTGTCGGCGCGTTGCAGGTTCATGATGTCGACGTCGTATTGCTTGACGTGTTCTTCCAGCGCAACGGCAAGCTTCGGCCCTTCCGTCTCCTGTACCGAGATGAAGTTTTCGATTGCCATGGTGTCCAGCACCTGACCACCAAAACGCTCGGCTGCAACGCCGGTACGAATGCCTTTACGGGCGGCGTAGATTGCTGCCGAAGCACCGGCCGGCCCACCGCCGACGACCAGTACGTCGAAGGCGTCTTTGGCGCTGATCTTCTCGGCCTGACGCTCGATGGCGCTGGTGTCGATCTTGGCGATGATTTCTTCCAGGCCCATGCGACCTTGACCGAAATTCACGCCGTTCAGATAAATGCTGGGCACGGCCATGATCTGCCGTTCAGTGACTTCGTCCTGGAACAGCGCGCCGTCGATGGCGACGTGACGGATGTTCGGGTTCAGCACCGCCATCAGGTTCAGCGCCTGGACCACGTCCGGGCAGTTCTGGCACGACAGCGAGAAATAGGTCTCGAAGTTGAACTCGCCTTTGAGCGAGCGGATCTGTTCGATCACCTCGATACTGGCCTTCGAAGGGTGACCGCCGACTTGCAGCAAGGCCAGCACCAGCGAAGTGAATTCGTGGCCCATGGGGATACCGGCGAAACGCAGGTTGATATCGCTTCCTGGGCGGTTCAACGAGAACGATGGCTTGCGCGCATCGGTACCGTTGTCGAGCAGGGTAATTTGCTGGGAAAGACTGGCTACGTCTTTGAGTAAGGCGAGCATTTCCTGGGATTTCGCACCGTCGTCGAGGGAGGCGACGATCTCGATCGGCTGGGTGACCCGTTCCAGGTATGACTTCAACTGAGCTTTAAGATTGGCGTCCAACATACGGGCGATTTCCATTTTGTATACGGTAGAAAAAACAACGCCCGGGCAGATTCGCCCAGGCGTTTTTTGGGGCGATGCGGTTTACGTGTTTAAGAGCTCATCGCCCTCAATCGACTCACAGACTCAGATCTTGCCGACCAGGTCCAGGGACGGAGCCAGGGTGGCCTCGCCTTCTTTCCACTTGGCTGGGCAGACTTCGCCCGGGTGAGCGGCAACGTACTGGGCAGCCTTGATTTTGCGCAGCAGCTCGGAAGCATCACGGCCAACGCCGCCGTCGTTCAGTTCGACGATTTTGATCTGGCCTTCAGGGTTGATCACGAAGGTGCCACGGTCGGCCAGGCCGACTTCTTCGATCAGCACGTCGAAGTTGCGGGAGATCACGTGGGTCGGGTCGCCAATCATGGTGTACTTGATTTTTTCGATCGCAGGCGAAGTGTTGTGCCAGGCGGCGTGGGCAAAGTGGGTGTCGGTCGACACGCTGTAGATTTCTACGCCAAGCTTCTGGAATGCATCGTAGTTGTCAGCCAGGTCTTCCAGCTCGGTTGGGCAAACGAAGGTGAAGTCGGCCGGGTAGAAGAACACGACGGACCATTTGCCTTTCAGATCGGCGTCCGACACTTCGACGAATGCGCCGTTTTTGAATGCGGTAGCGTTGAACGGTTTTACGTGGCTGTTGATGATAGGCATCGTTGACTCTCCGTCAGGGTTGAGAAGTTGATGGAGTGAATCCTACGCACTCAACCGACGGATGGCTCATTGGCAAACCTGATGCTGGTAATTGGTTTTCGCTATTAGTCTGCACTATCAATAGAAGAAAACCATATCCATTCGCCAACAGCCTTTTCAGCGATCCGGAGCCCAAGTCGCATTGTGGGAGCGAGCCTGCTCCGGGCGGCGCTCCGACGATAGCGGTGTAACAGTCACCCACAATGGTGAATGTTATGGCCTCATCGCGAGCAGACGGAACGCCGCCCGGCTGCTCCCACATTTGATCTGAGACGATTAGCCGGCTACCGGTGTGCGCATGGTGACGAACTCTTCGGCAGCGGTAGGATGCACGCCGATGGTTTCGTCGAAATCGCGTTTGGTGGCGCCAGCCTTCAAGGCAATCGCCAGGCCCTGAACGATCTCGCCCGCTTCCGGGCCGACCATGTGGCAACCCAGAACCTTATCGGTCTTGGCGTCCACCACCAATTTCATCAACGTGCGCTCCTGGCACTCGGTCATGGTCAGTTTCATCGGCCGGAAACGGCTTTCGAAAATCTGCACCTCATAACCCTCATCCCTCGCCTGCTCTTCACTCAGGCCAACGGTGCCAATGTTCGGCAAGCTGAATACGGCCGTGGGAATCATCTTGTAGTCGACCAGACGATACTGCTCAGGCTTGAACAGCCGACGAGCCACCGCCATGCCTTCCGCCAGTGCTACCGGCGTCAGTTGCACGCGACCGATCACATCGCCAATCGCCAGAATGGAGGGCTCAGCGGTTTGATACTGCTCGTCGACTTCGACAAAGCCCTTCTTGTCGAGCGTGACCTTGGTGTTCTCCAACCCCAGGTTGTCGACCATCGGACGACGCCCCGTGGCGTAGAACACGCAGTCCGCCTGCAACTCGCGACCATCCTTGAGGGTTACGTTCAAACTGCCGTCGGCCTGTTTTTCGATGCGCTCGATGTCGGCATTGAATTGCAGGTTCATCCCGCGCTTGGTCAGTTCCTCCTGCAAATGCTTACGCACCGAGCCGTCGAAGCCACGCAGGAACAGTTCACCGCGATACAGCAAGGTGGTTTCGGCGCCCAGCCCGTGAAAAATCCCGGCGAACTCTACGGCAATATAGCCGCCACCGACCACCAGAACGCGCTTGGGCAGCGCTTTGAGGAAAAACGCCTGGTTGGAACTGATAGCGTGCTCATGCCCCGGAATCTCGGGGATCTGCGGCCAACCACCGGTGGCAATCAGAATATGCTTGGCGGTATGCCGCTCGCCGTTAATCTCGACCTCATGCGGGCCAACGATTTTGGCGTGGCCTTCATGCAAGGTTACGCCGCTGCCGACCAGCAGATTGCGGTAGATACCGTTCAGCCGATTGATTTCGCGATCCTTGTTGGCGATCAGCGTTGCCCAATCGAAATTCGCCTCGCCCAACGACCAGCCAAAGCCCTGCGACTGCTCGAAGTCTTCGGCAAAATGYGCCCCGTAAACCAACAACTTCTTCGGCACGCAGCCAACGTTGACGCAGGTTCCGCCTAGATAGYGGCTCTCGGCCACAGCGACTTTCGCGCCAAAACCTGCAGCGAAGCGCGCTGCTCGTACACCGCCGGAACCGGCGCCAATCACATAAAGGTCAAAATCGTAGGCCATTTTCAATCTCCTCGGCAGGCCACAAGCATACCCGCTGCAGCTTTCTCGGTCAGCGCTGCGATTGACATGGGGCCGAAAAACGAAAAAGCCACCCGAAGGTGGCTTTTCAGAACAAAACAGCGAAGCGCTTTTAGTAAGCCTTACCCGTCTTGTAGAAGTGTTCGAAGCAGAAGTTGGTCGCTTCGATGTAGCCTTCAGCGCCACCGCAGTCGAAACGCGTGCCTTTGAACTTGTAGGCAATCACGCAACCGTCTTGCGCCTGTTTCATCAGCGCGTCGGTGATCTGGATCTCGCCGCCTTTGCCTGGCTCGGTTTCTTCGATCAATTTGAAGATGTCCGGAGTCAGGATGTAACGACCGATGATTGCCAGGTTGGATGGAGCATCTTCCGGCTTTGGCTTCTCGACCATGTTGCGGACGCGGTACAGGTCATCGCCGATCAAGTCGCCAGCGATCACGCCGTATTTGTGGGTTTCCTGAGGGTCGACTTCCTGGATCGCAACGATGGTGCAACGGTACTGTTTGTACAGTTTGACCATCTGGGTCAGTACGCCGTCGCCGTCCAGGTTGACGCACAAGTCGTCCGCCAGCACGACCGCGAACGGTTCGTCGCCGATCAATGGACGGCCGGTCAGAATCGCGTGACCCAGACCTTTCATTTCGGTTTGACGGGTGTAGGAGAACGAGCACTCGTCGAGCAGTTTGCGGATGCCGACCAGGTACTTCTCTTTATCAGTACCTTTGATCTGGTTTTCCAGCTCGTAGCTGATGTCGAAGTGGTCTTCCAGGGCGCGTTTGCCACGACCGGTCACGATGGAGATTTCTGTCAAACCAGCGTCCAGCGCTTCTTCAACGCCGTACTGGATCAGTGGCTTGTTCACCACCGGCAGCATTTCTTTAGGCATGGCTTTAGTCGCTGGCAGGAAGCGAGTACCGTAACCGGCTGCTGGGAACAAGCATTTCTTGATCATAAAAGTCCTTAAAAGGGCTGTGTGTACGAGTTTCGGCGCAGTCTAATCAGCCGGCGAGCACCTTACAATGCCCCACACTGGCTAACCGATGCCATCATAGAGAAATATTCCGGCGGATAGTTCCGCAACAACGCAGATTAGCCTCCAGGCCAAGACGGACGGAACAACGCAAAGACTTCACTTTAGACCAGTGAACGCACCGGGGGGCTTTTCCAGTTATCATTGCGCGATTGAACCAGCCAACGAGGCAGATAGATGTCGGCAGCAAAAAGCGTAAACGGTTACCTGATCAATCAAGCCAAAGATGGCCAGTGGTGGGTCGACAGCGTCAGCGGCGAAAACATCGCTGGGCCTTTCCCCACAGAGGCATTGGCGATTGAAGTGGCCTCGGTGCTGCAAGACACCCCGCCTGCCCCCAAGCGGCGCGGCGCCAAGTCTGAGTAACAYCGCCGCTCGAAAGAGCCCTGCAAACGCGCAGGGCTTTTTTGTGTTTGTCTGTACCGCAATGGTTGTTCGCTATAGCATCTCGCTGCAGGGCGACTCACGCCCTTACACACTGTTCACTCGATGACGACCCTCACATGAAAAAATATCTGGCTCTGATTGCGGTGTTGGCCTTGAGCGGTTGCGCCACTGCGTCCAAAACCTATCTGAATAACGGCGAGCAAGGCCTGTCGATCGACTGCTCGGGTGAAGCCAACTCCTGGGCCAAATGTTATCAAATGGCTGAAGATTCCTGCGCTGGAACCGGCTATCGGATCATTGGCACCGGTGGCACGCCAGCCACCAAGGAAAGCGACAAGACCCTGGGCGTCGACGTTGGCAACTACAAGAGCCGCAGCGTTGTAGTGGTGTGCAAGTAACCGGCAAGACGCTATGGCCGTTACATGTGAATTTCGGCGAATTTGATCCCGAGCCCGCGTACGGTCTCGATCAGATCATCCAGCCGAGCGAATGATTCGACCTCATCATTTTCATCCACCAGGAAATAGCTGCGCCCTGCACTTTTCTTGAAGAACACAATCCATTCCCCGGAGTTTGCCGGGTTTTGAATCACATGCGTCGCAGAAATGAGCCCCTCTGCATGCCGCTCTCTTACTTGCTCTCGCTTCATTGACCACTCCAGAAATGACAGTGCCGTCCAAGCCCGAGGCTGGACGGCACTCCTGCTGATTGGCGACAGTTTATCGGACGATACGGTCAATCAGCCAATTTCAAATTCAGCGAGCGAGAGGGAATCGCCAAAAAACTATGAGCCAGAAATGCATTTGTTGGCCGCATCCTGCACATCTCCGGGCCGAATTGGCACATTGGACATGCTTTCGTGGAGCTTGATGCTACTCCCGCTGGATCGTTCTTCGATGTCAAACACCGCAGACGGACTCGCAGACAGTTTTCCTGGAACAATGACCCGGACGCCGTCCTTGTTGTAGGGCTCCATTTGCACAGCCCCTCGGGTAC
>NZ_JBFTLU010000254.1:0-7471 GCF_056396605.1 Pseudomonas sp. 05T35 | reverse complement strand
GACGAATGCCGAGTGCTCGAGCTTGACGCTGGCAGTGCCTTTGTCGAGGTCGATGTCCTGGATCTTGAACAGGCCCCAGCCACGTTGCGACAGGCGCTTCATGTAGTGCTCGAACACCGCAACGCCTTCCAGGCCGTGGCATTCAGCTTCTTTTTCACACCAGTGCCAGGCGGACTTGTAGCCAGCCTTGTAGAGGATCTCGGCATAGGCGTCAGCGCCCAGCACTTCCTCGATGCCCATGTGGTTGTTGACGAAGAAGTGACGCGGTACATACAGCATCGGCAGGGCGTCAGAGGTCCAGACACCGGTTTCGCTGTCGACTTCGATTGGCAGTTGTGGGGCGATCTTGGCCATGCGTAAAACTCCAGAATTCGTTGTATTGAGGCGATATGTAGCAGCTGCCGAGGCACGAGGCTGCGTTGGGCTGCGAAGCGGCCCCCCGAGGGCGGTCCTGCGGACCGCAACGCAGCCTCGTACCTCGGCAGCTGCTACAGGGATAGTTGGTTGAAAATGGTGTTATTCACCCCAAACGTCTTTCAGGACGTTGACCCAGTTTTCGCCCATGATCTTGCGCACGACGCGCTCGGAATGGCCGCGCTTGAGCAGCGTTTCGGTCAGGTTCGGGAACTCGCCCACGGTGCGGATGCCCAGCGGGTTGATGATCTTGCCGAAGCTGGTCAGACGGCGGGCGTAGCCCTTGTCATGGGTCAGGTATTCGAAGAAGTCCTGGCCATGGCCCTGGGTGAAGTCGGTGCCGATGCCGATGGCGTCTTCGCCAACGATGTTCATGGTGTATTCGATGGCTTCGGCGTAATCGTCGATGGTCGAATCGATACCCTTGGCCAGGAACGGCGCGAACATGGTCACGCCGACGAAACCGCCGTGATCGGCGATGAACTTCAATTCTTCATCGGACTTGTTGCGCGGGTGCACTTTCAGACCCGACGGCAGGCAATGGGAGTAGCACACCGGCTTCTTGGATTCGAGGATGACTTCTTCGGAAGTCTTCGAGCCGACGTGGGACAGGTCGCACATGACGCCGACGCGGTTCATCTCGGCAACGATTTCACGACCGAAACCCGACAGGCCGCCATCGCGCTCGTAGCAACCGGTACCGACCAGGTTCTGGGTGTTGTAGCACATCGAGTGACGGGGCAGCCGGGTGCAAAAACGACAGGGGAATTGCCGAAAGCGTCAATACGCGACAAAGGGTCTCACCGCAGGCCCTTTGCCCTCCTGTTCTTTCCCGAATAGTTGGGCCAGAATTCGCCGCATCACTGGATGCATTACTGGAACAAGGGGCGGCAACGCAATGAAATCGATCTTCCTGGCTTTGGCACTGATAGCGACCGGCGTACAGGCGGCAGAAGAAGCCGACAAAAACCCGTGCGATGCGGTCGAAAACGACGTCCAGACCCTGGAATGTTCGACCTATAGCAAAAACACCGCCGAACAACTGCTCAAGGACAATTTCCAGGGGTTGCTGGATCGGATGAAAACCCAATATGCGAACAACAAGGCGCAGTTGGCAGACATCACCGGCAAACTCCAGACTGCCGAGCAGCTCTGGATGAAATCGCGGGATGCCGATTGCGCGATTGCAGCGTTCCCCGCAGCGGTGGGCAGCAAGACCTACACCATGGACCTGAACGATTGCCTGGCGAGCAAGAGCGACGAACGGTCGGAGTTTCTGGAATCGATCGGCCAGCAGTAAGCGCGGTTCTACGGCCCGGCTACAGCCCCATCATCTCAAGGCGTGTCCATGAAAATCTGCGGTATCGAAATCAAAGGCAGCGAAGCGATCATCGCCGTTGCCTCCCTCGACAATCAGGTGCTGACTCATGTCGCACTGAGCACCAAAAAGATCGCCCTCGACGACGATGACRAAGCCGCCAACGTCAAAGCCTTCGCCGCGCAGGTCGGCGCCTTTGTTCGTGACAACGGCATTCAGCGCATCGCAATCAAGAAGCGCAGCAAAAAAGGCGAATTCGCCGGAGGCCCGACCACCTTCAAGATCGAAGGGGTTTTCCAGTTGCTGGACAACTGCGACGTCACCCTGCTCTCACCGCAGACCATCAATGCACAGAACAAGAAGTTCGACTTTGCCCTGCCGACGACGCTGAACAAGTATCAGCATGAGGCATACAAGGCGGCATGTTCCGGGTTGATGAAGAAGTAGGCTTACTGAGCCTTCTGGGCGCGATAGTGCTTGAGCCAGTCGGCAAACGACTTGTCCTCAAGCGCGTAAGCGCCGCGATTCGATTTCCAGACCAGTTCCTTTTCACGCAAGGCATCGATGCACGCCTGGATGGTCTGTGTGCCCGGCACCACCTCACTGCCCATCGCTTCCAGTGCTTTTGTCACCGCAACCAACGTCGCGTCGGTGAAGGGTGCAAAAGGTTCGTTGCTCTGCGAACGCTCGACCATGACTTGCAATACTGCACGCTGTGCAACGGTCAGGGCGTTCCAGGCGCTTTCAAACTCAGTCCACACGCCGGCACGCAACAATTCGGCGCTGCTTCGTAGCAATTGGCTCAGATTGCTTGCTTCGCCCAGTTCCAGGGCTACCTCACCAATAATGGTCCGGAGCATTTCAGGACGGCGCCCCACTAATTCGAAAGCCTCGTCGATGTCTTCAGCGACAAACTGGTTGGTCTGCGCCAAATGGGCATTCAAATGAACGGTGTAGGCTTGGGTGAACGCTTTGCTCAATAGAGGGAACGGAGTAATGCTGGAACCGTAGAAAGGCTGGTTTCGGCTCAGCACAAGGTGAGCCAGTTTGTCGCGATTGGAGCCGGTGAACACCAGACGCAAACCACTGGAATCGCCTTCACGCCCTTGATTCAGCTGGTCCCGAGCGGCCTTGAGCCCAAACATGGCGTTGACTCCCGCGTCAGTGCTCAACGCATGCTGTGCTTCGTCGATCACCAGCACAACAGTCTTGCCAGCAGCGTTGTGCAGCAGTTCCAGGGCTTGAGTCAGCGTCGCGCCTTCGGGCAATTGTGGCTTGCTGAAATCCCAGGACAGCGTACGCAGAAAACTGAGTTTTTCGACGCCCATCGACTTGGCCAGTTTTCGAATGCCCTTCTCATACGGCACCAATGCCCCCGCAATTGCGGTGGCAATCAGGTCAGCAGGATCTTTTTCCCTGTTAGCCCAGAGATCAACGTAGACCGTCAACCAACCTCGGGATTCACATTCCGGTATCAGGTCTTCGCGCAGGAAGGTGCTTTTCCCTGTACGCCGTGGCGCGGCCAGGAACAGGCCAGAGGTGTAGTCCTGGATTCCGGTCCCCATCAAGCCATCGGCAATATTTTGAGCCAGGCTGGGGCGACGAAATACAAAACCGGTGTTTTTCGACATGGCTTTATACTCAATTATTGAAACTACTATAATTTATAGTGTCGAGTATAAATCACTGTAAATGCCTGTCAAACCACCTCCCGCCCATCCCCCAATCGCCGTCGATCCTCGCGCGGGCAGCGGGCAAACCGGGTCCGATAACTGCGGGTGAAATACGACGGCGATTCAAACCCGCAGGCGATGCTCACTTCCAGCACGCTCATGTCGGTCTGGCGCAGCAGCTGCCGGGCTTTTTCCAGTCTTAGCCCCAGGTAGAAATTGCTCGGCGTGTCGTTGAGGTGCAAGCGGAACAGCCGCTCAAGCTGACGTCGCGTCACCTTGATCGAGTCCGCCAGTTCCAGCGTGCTGAGCGGCGGCTCGCTGTGTTGTTCCATCTCGCCAATGACGTGCACCAGTTTCTTGTTGCTGATGCCATAGCGCGTGGCGATCTGCATGCGTTGGTGGTCTTTGCGCGGGCGGATGCGCCCGAGCACGAACTGCTCGCTGACCTGGATCGCCAACTCGGGGCCGTGAGCCTGGGCGATCAGGTCAAGCATCAGGTCGATAGAGGCTGTGYCACCGGCGGAGGTGATGCGGCGCCGGTCGATCTCGAACAGCTCCTGGGTCACGCTGAGCTGTGGATAAGACTCCTTGAACGCATCGATGGCTTCCCAGTGCAGGGTCACGCGGTGGCCGTCGAGCAGCCCCGCTTCGGCGAGGACAAAACTGCCGGTGTCGATGCCACCCAAGGTCACGCCATCGTGATCCAGGCGACGCAGCCAGTGCTCCAGTGTCGGGTTGACGAACTTCAATGGCTCGAACCCCGCGACCACCAGCAAGGTCGCGCCCTTTTTCAGTGGTTCCAGCGCCGCATCGGCGTTGAGCGACATGCCGTTGCTGGCCAATACCGGACCGCCGTCGGCGCTCAGCACATGCCAGCGGTACAACTCGCCGCGAAAGCGGTTGGCCACCCGCAACGGTTCGATCGCCGAGATGAAACCGATGGCCGAGAAACCCGGCATCAACAGAAAGTAGAAATCCTGGGACATGGAACGCACTCGGATGGCGGGCAGCGTGTGGACGTTGATACGCCACTTGCAAGCGACAGACAAGAGCACAGGTCGCTGCAGTGCAAGAGCTGGTCGCCGCTGTGCGTTTTCTGCAGGGTTCAGCTGCGTAACGTGACATCACCGGCGCACAGAGACGCCGGACCCCACAATAACGACCTGCCGAGGATCCCACCATGAAACGACTGATCAGCAGCTGCGTTCTCGCACTCAGTAGTACCGCTTTCTTGAGTTCCGGCGCAATGGCTGCCGACCCCGCCGCCTGCCAGAACGTGCGCATGGGCGTGGTGAACTGGACCGACGTGATCGCCACCAGCGCCATGACCCAGGTCCTGCTCGATGGCCTCGGCTACAAGACCAAACAAACCAGTGCTTCCCAGCAAATCATCTTTGCCGGCATCCGCGACCAGCGCCTGGACATGTTCCTCGGCTACTGGAATCCGCTGATGACCCAGACCATCACTCCGTTTGTCGCCGGCAAGCAGGTGACCGTCCTGAGCGAACCGAGCCTCAAGGATGCCCGTGCCACCCTGGCCGTGCCGACCTACCTCGCCGACAAGGGCCTGAAAACCTTCGCCGATATCGCCAAGTTCGAAA
Source organism: Pseudomonas sp. 05T35 (assembly GCF_056396605.1). Classification (NCBI taxonomy): domain Bacteria; kingdom Pseudomonadati; phylum Pseudomonadota; class Gammaproteobacteria; order Pseudomonadales; family Pseudomonadaceae; genus Pseudomonas; species Pseudomonas sp. 05T35. Next base: position 2,465 of record NZ_JBFTLU010000254.1, on the reverse strand, counting down.
AAGAACTGGGCGGCAAGATCTACGGCATCGAGCCGGGTTCGGGCGCCAACACCCAGATCAAGGAAATGATCGCCAAGAACCAGTTCGGCCTGGGCAAATTCCAGCTGGTCGAATCCAGTGAGGCCGGCATGCTCGCGGCAGTCGATCGCGCCGTACGACGCAACGAAGCCGTGGTGTTCTTCGGCTGGGCGCCGCACCCGATGAACGTCAACGTGAAAATGACCTACCTCACCGGCAGCCAGGACGCCCTGGGCCCGAATGAAGGCTCGGCCACCGTCTGGACCGTGACCGCCCCGAACTACGCCAGCCAGTGCCCGAACGTCAGCCGCTTGCTGAGCAACCTGACGTTCACCGCCGAAGACGAGAGCCGGATGATGCAACCGCTGCTCGATCACAAGGACGCGTTCGAATCAGCCAAGCAATGGCTCAAGGATCACCCGCAAGACAAGCAGCGCTGGCTTGAAGGCGTGACCACCTTCGACGGCAAACCGGCTGCCGAGAACCTGCAACTGAGCAGTCAATAAACCCGAATGAATCCCCTCTTCGCAGCCGGTTTCGGCTGCGAGCGGGCCCGCTACGCCCAAAAATCATGTCTGAAGGAAACCGCACCATGAACCACGACGTCATCATCACCTGCGCACTCACCGGTGCTGGCGACACGACCGCCAAGAGCCCACACGTGCCGGTCACCCCAAAACAGATCGCGGCCGCGGCCGTGGAAGCCGCCAAAGCCGGCGCCACCGTGGTCCACTGYCACGTGCGCAACCCTGAAACCGGCAAGTTCAGCCGCGATGTGGCGCTGTACCGTGAAGTGATGGAGCGCATCCGCGAAGCGGACGTCGACATCATCGTCAACCTGACGGCTGGCATGGGCGGCGACCTGGAAATCGGCGCTGGCGAGAACCCGATGGAGTTCGGCCCGAACACCGACCTGGTTGGCCCGCTGACCCGTCTGGCTCACGTCGAAGAGCTGCTGCCGGAAATCTGCACACTCGACTGCGGCACCCTGAACTTCGGCGACGGCGACACCATTTACGTCTCCACCCCGGCCCAGCTACGCGCTGGCGCCAAACGCATTCAAGAGCTGGGCGTAAAAGCCGAGCTGGAAATCTTCGACACCGGTCACCTGTGGTTTGCCAAACAGTTGATCAAGGAAGGCCTGCTCGACGACCCGCTGTTCCAGCTGTGCCTGGGCATCCCATGGGGCGCACCGGCTGACACCACCACCATGAAAGCCATGGTCGACAACCTGCCGGCCAATGCGGTCTGGGCCGGGTTTGGCATCGGTCGCAYGCAAATGCCGATGGCGGCTCAAGCGGTGCTGCTGGGCGGCAACGTGCGGGTCGGGCTGGAAGACAACATCTGGCTGGATCGCGGCGTACTGGCGACCAACGGCCAACTGGTCGAACGTGCCAGCGAAATCCTCAGCCGCCTCGGCGCCCGCGTTCTGACCCCAGCCGAAGGCCGGGCGAAGATGGGCCTGACCAAGCGCGGTTAAACCACACCACACCTATTTCCCCCCGTGGGAGTGAGCCTGCTCGCGATGGCGTCAGTACATCCAACGCATATCTGCGGCAGGAATACCGCCATCGCGAGCAGGCTCGCTCCCACACAGGATCACCAAATCTTCCAGGAATTCACCATGAGCTTTATCACCGAAATCAAAACATTCGCCGCACTGGGCAGTGGTGTCATCGGCAGCGGCTGGGTATCCCGCGCCCTCGCCCATGGTCTTGATGTGGTGGCCTGGGACCCGGCGCCTGGCGCCGAAGCCGCGCTGCGCAAACGTGTCGCCAATGCCTGGGGTGCGCTGGAAAAACAAGGCCTGGCACCCGGCGCATCACAGGATCGCCTGCGCTTTGTCGCAACCATCGAAGAATGCGTGCGCGATGCCGACTTCATCCAGGAAAGCGCCCMGGAACGCTTTGAACTGAAGCTCGAACTGCACAGCAAAATCAGTGCAGCGGCCAAGCCCAATGCACTGATCGGCTCCAGCACTTCAGGGCTGTTGCCGAGCGAGTTCTACGAGGGCTCGACCCACCCGGAACGTTGCGTGGTCGGCCATCCGTTCAACCCGGTTTATCTGTTGCCACTGGTGGAAGTGGTCGGCGGCAAGAACACGGCACCGGAAGCGGTGCAGGCAGCCATGAAGGTGTACGAATCGCTGGGCATGCGCCCGCTGCATGTGCGCAAGGAAGTACCAGGCTTTATCGCTGACCGTCTGCTCGAAGCACTGTGGCGCGAGGCACTGCACCTGGTCAACGACGGCGTGGCAACCACCGGCGAAATCGACGATGCAATCCGTTTTGGCGCGGGGTTGCGCTGGTCGTTCATGGGTACGTTCCTGACCTACACCCTGGCCGGTGGCGATGCTGGTATGCGGCACTTCATGGCACAGTTCGGTCCGGCGCTGCAACTGCCGTGGACTTACCTGCCCGCACCGGAACTGACCGACAAGCTGATCG
>NZ_JBFTLU010000253.1:0-6347 GCF_056396605.1 Pseudomonas sp. 05T35 | reverse complement strand
GGGTTGTTCTTTGTGGGCGTGCTGTATGACTTCTGGACATTGAATGACCAGATATCCGTGCGCAATGCTCAGAACAGAGGCGCCTTCCAATAAGCCTTCGCGAGCAAGCCCGCTCCCACAAGGACCGCATCAATCCTGTGGGAGCGAGCCTGCTCGCGATGGGGGTAACGCGGTTTTACGCCTGGTGGGTGATCCGTCCGTCCACCAGGGTGTAGCGCACCACGCCCGGCAGGCTATGGCCGAGGAACGGGCAGTTTTCGCCCTTCGACAGCCAGTGCTCACCGGCTACGGTGGAGGCGGCTGGATCGAACACCACCAGATCGGCCGGAGCGCCGACCGCCAGCTTGCCTACCGGCAGACGCAGGGCATCGGCCGGACCGGCACTCAAGCGTGCCAGCAGCGTCGGCAGGTCGAGCAAACCGTCTTCCACCAGCGTCAGGGCCAGYGGCAGTAGCAGTTCAACGCTGCTGATGCCCGGCTCGGTCGCGCCGAACGGTGCCAGCTTGGCGTCGCGTTCGTGCGGCTGGTGATGGCTGGAGATGGCTTGAACCACCCCCGACTTCACCGCAGCGCGCAGGCCATCGCGGTCAGCACGGGTGCGTAGCGGCGGCTGGACGTGGTACAGGCTGTTGAAGTCGATCAGCGCCTCGTCGGTGAGGATCAGCTGATACAACGCCACATCGGCCGTCACTTTCATGCCACGAGCCTGAGCCTGAGCAATCAATGCCACGCCACGGGCGCTGGTGAGCTGACTGAAGTGCGCACGCACGCCGGTTTGTTCGACCAGCAGCAGATCGCGGGCCAGGGCCACGGTTTCAGCGGTTTCGGGAATTCCCRGCAAGCCGAGGAAACTTGCGGTCGGACCTTCGTGAGCCAGCCCGCCTTCGGCCAGATCATGATCCTGCGAATGGAAGATCACCGTCAGGTCGAACGTCGCTGCGTATTCCAGCGCCCGGCACAGGGTCCGGGTGTTGCGGAAACTCTCCAGGCCATTGCCGAATGCAATGCAGCCGGCATCGCGCAGGGCAATCAGTTCCGCCAGCTGTTCGCCGTCCAGACCTTTGCTCAGGGCGCCAATCGGGAAGACCTTGGCATTACCGGCCTCGCGGGCGCGGTCGAGGATCAGTTCGGCCACGGCGGAGGTGTCCAGCACCGGTTTGGTCCGTGGCGGGCAGCACAGGCTGGTGACGCCGCCAGCCGCAGCAGCACGGGTTTCACTGGCAATCGTGCCTTTGCGGCTGTAACCCGGTTCGCGCAGGGCGACGTTCAGGTCGACGAGGCCGGGAGCGACCACCAGGCCTTTGGCCTCAATGGTCTCGACAGCGACGAAGCCGGCTGGAGCGGCGCCTATGGCGATGATCTTGCAGGCTTCGATGTGAATATCGGTGACTTGATCCAGGCCGCTGCTTGGATCGATGACGCGGGCGCCGAGAATGCTGAGCTTCACTGGGCCTTCTCCTGCTCGAATTGGCGCTGGGCAGTCTGCCCGCTCATGGCCATGGACAACACGGCCATACGAATGGCGATCCCGTAGGTCACCTGATTGAGAATCACCGAGTGCGGACCGTCGGCCACCGCCGATTCGATCTCCACGCCCCGGTTGATCGGGCCTGGGTGCATGACGATGGCATCCGGTTTGGCACCGGCCAGGCGCGCAGTGGTCAAGCCGAACAGGCGATAGAACTCGCCCTCGCTCGGCAGCAGGCCGCCGGTCATGCGTTCACGCTGCAAGCGCAGCATGATCACCACGTCGACGTCCTTCAGGCCTTCGGTCATGTCGGTGTAGACCTTCACGCCGTACTGCTCGATGCCGATCGGCAGCAGGGTTTTCGGCGCGATCACGCGGATGTCCGGGCAGCCGAGGGTTTTCAGCGCGAGCATGTTCGAGCGTGCAACCCGCGAGTGCAGGATGTCGCCGACGATGGCCACCGACAGGTTTTCAAAGCTGCCTTTGTGCCGACGGATGGTCAGCATGTCGAGCATGCCTTGCGTCGGGTGGGCGTGACGGCCGTCGCCGCCGTTGATGATCGCCACCTGTGGGCAAACATGTTCGGCAATGAAGTGCGCGGCGCCAGAATCGCCGTGGCGCACAACGAACATGTCGGCGGCCATGGCTTCAAGGTTGCGCAGGGTGTCGAGCAGGGTTTCGCCCTTGCTCGCCGACGACGTGGACACGTTCAGGGTGATCACGTCCGCCGACAGCCGCTGGGCCGCCAATTCGAAGGTGGTACGGGTGCGGGTAGAGTTTTCGAAGAACACGTTGCACACGGTCTTGCCGCGCAGCAGCGGGACTTTCTTTACCGCTCGGGCGCCGACTTCAAGGAACGAGTCGGCGGTGTCGAGGATTTCCGTCAGCAGCTCGCGGCGCAGACCGTCGAGCGAGAGGAAGTGGCGCAGCTGGCCCTGATCATTGAGCTGCAGCGGGCGCTTGGTGTCTAAAGGCGTCATCGCAATGGACTCTTTAAAAGGGCGAATTAAAGGGCGAGGTCTTGCAGTTCGAGTTGCAGCGGGTCAGGGCCGGTCAGCTTGACCCGTTCATGGGCCGCCAGCGACAGGGTGGCACCCACCACGTTCGGGCGGATTGGCAGTTCGCCGGCATCCAGGTCGAGCAAGCACACCAGGGTGATGCTGGCCGGACGACCGTAATCGAAGAGTTCGTTCATGGCGGCGCGGATCGTCCGACCGCTCATCAGCACGTCGTCGATCAGCACCAGGTGCTGGCCTTCGATTTCGAACGGCAGCGCCGAAGGACGAACCTGCGGATGCAGGCCGCTCTGGCTGAAGTCGTCGCGGTAGAAGGAAACGTCCAGCGTGCCCAGTGGCGCGTCGCTGCCCAGCTCTTCGAGCAAGGCCTGGGCGACCCACACGCCACCGGTGCGAATGCCGATGTAGCGCGGTTCGCTGATGCCACGGTGTTCAAGATGGGCCTTGAGACGGACCGCCATTTGGCTGATCAGTTCGGCGGGATTGGGCAGGCTCATGGTTGCTCCTTCATGGGCCCGAGCACGCTGCGTGCACACTGCGGCTCGGGTTGTAGCGAAGAGAGGCACTGTGGCGCCTCTTCAGGATTCGGCTTTCAGGATTCGAACAGTGCAGTGTTTTCGTCGAGCCAGCCTTGCAGCAGCAGGGCGGCGGCGATGGCGTCGACCGGGTTGTCGCGGTAACTGCCTTTCTGTCCGCCCTGTGCCCGCCGTTCACCTTTGGCTTCAAAGGTGGTCAGGCGTTCATCGTGGGTATAGAAGGGCAGGTTGTAGCGGCCATTCAGGCGGCGGGCGAACTTCTCGGCGCGCAAGCACATGTCACTGGGCGTGCCGTCCATGTTCAGCGGGAGGCCGACCACCACAGCATCGGGTTTCCATTCCTTGATCAGGGCTTCGACCTGATTCCAGTCAGGAATGCCGTTTTGCGCCTTCAAGGTGCAGAGCTCGCGGGCCTGGCCGGTAATCACCTGGCCGACCGCGACGCCGATCTGTTTGGTGCCGTAGTCAAAACCCAGAATCAGACGCAGGGCCATCAGGCGTGTCCTGCCTGGCTGGTCAGCAGGCTGAGGTTGATGCCCAGGCGCTTGGCGGCTGCTTCCAGGCGCAATTCGCTGCTGGTGTTGAACAGGATGTCGGCATCGAACGGGCAGGTCAGCCAGGCATTGTCGGCCAGTTCGGTCTCCAGCTGCCCGGGTTCCCAACCGGCGTAGCCGAGGGCGATCAGGCTTTTGCTCGGGCCAACGCCATCCGCAATGGCAAACAGCACGTCCTGGGAGGTGGACAGCGCCAGGCCATCCAGTTCGACCGTTGCCTGATACGTCGAGCCGATCGGGTGCAGGACAAAACCGCGATCGGTCTGTACCGGGCCGCCAGTGAAAATCGGCACGTGCTGGCACAGCGGTGACGGCTCTACGTCTGGGCGCAATTGCTCGAGAATGTCCGCCAGGCTGAGGTCTTGTGGGCGGTTGATGATCAACCCCATGGCACCATTGGCCGTGTGCTCGACGATGTAGGTCAAGGTGTGCGCAAAGTTCGGGTCGGCCATGTGAGGCATGGCGATCAGGAAGTGATGCTTGAGGTAGCTGGGGCTGACGTTCTTCATAGGCGCTAGTGTGGCGTTGGAGGGGCAAACTGACAAGCTGGGGATGCCGCAATTTGGCAGTCGACAGCGATCAAATGTGGGAGCGAGCCTGCTCGCGATAGCGGTCTGTCTGACACTTCAACTTTGAATCTACCGCCGTCATCGCGAGCAGGCTCGCTCCCACAAGGGATTTGTGGTGGTCAGTTACTGGAGAGCTTGTCTCCGCGCGCAAACTTCCATGTGCGAATGATTTCCAGTCGGTCGATATCCGACAGATCGCCGGTAAACGGCGCAAACGGTGCAGCCAGGCGCACGATACGTTGCGCGGCTTGATCCAGCAGCGGCTGGCCGGAGGATTCCAGCACCAGCACTTCATACAGCGAACCGTCGTGGTTGATCGAGACCATCAGTMGCAGGTTGCCATAGATCTGCTTGCGCCGGGCTTCTTCGGGGTAGTTCAAATTGCCGATACGCTCGACCTTCTTGCGCCATTCGTCCTTGTACCAGGCGCCCTTGTCGCGCATGGTCGAAGCGGCGCTCAGGCGGTGGATACGCGGGCGCTTGGCATACAGCTGTTGTTCGTTGGCCAGTTCCGCTTCCAGGCTGGCGATGTCGCTGGACAGCTGCGAGCTGTCGAACGTCGGTGTCGTGGCCTTGGGTGTCGGCTCGGCCTTGACCTCTTGTTTCTTGGCCACGGCTTTCTTTGGCGCAGGTGCGATGGTGGTCACGGCGGCTTTCGGCGCGGCTTCCTCTACCTGGGGTTTGACTGAAGGTGGGGGGGAGACCTTTTGTACCTTGTTGTCCTGGAATGGCGCGATCTCGGTGGTCTTGGGAATCGCCTTTTTATCCAGGGTGCCGCTGCCTTGCTGGTTTTCCTGGGCGAGAAAATCGGCTTTTACAGGCTTTTTTTCGCTTTTGAAGGTGGCGAGGGTGATTTCCAGGGTTTTGCTGATCTGCTTGGGTTCGACAAAGGTGAACCCGACGCCCAACAGCAAGGCCAGGTGAATCAACGCCGCAAGAAACAGGGTAAAACCGAGGCGATCGGCCGGGCGCACGCCACGGTGGGCGAGTTCGGGAGGCAGATCGGACGGAAGTGTCATAACAAGAAAACCAACATCGCGTTTTTCACAGGCCGGGCATGATAACGCAATGTTGGTCGTAACTTGGGTGTTCTATATCAACGAGCTTTAAGCTTCTGATCGATGGCAGCCATCAGCATTTCGCCGATGTTCGTGCCAAAAGCATTGTCGATCTCGCGGATGCAGGTCGGACTGGTGACGTTGATTTCGGTCAGGTGCTCGCCGATTACGTCGAGGCCGACGAACAGCAAACCCTTTTCGCGCAGGGTCGGGCCGACCTGTGCGGCGATCCAGCGGTCCTTGTCGGTCAGCGGGCGTGCTTCGCCACGACCACCGGCGGCCAGGTTGCCACGGGTTTCGCCCGCGGCGGGAATCCGTGCCAGGCAGTAATCCACCGGTTCGCCATCGATCATCAGGATGCGCTTGTCGCCGTCCTTGATCGCCGGCAGGTAGCCCTGCGCCATGATCTGCTGCTTGCCGTGGTGGGTCAGGGTTTCGAGGATGACCGAGAGATTCGGGTGACCAGCGGTATGACGGAAGATCGAAGCGCCGCCCATGCCGTCCAGCGGCTTGAGAATCACATCGCCATGATGATCGGCGAATTCGCGCAGTACATCGGGACGGCGGCTGACCACGGTCGGAGGGGTGCACTGCGGAAACAGCGTGGCGAACAGCTTTTCATTGCAGTCGCGCAGGCTCTGCGGCTTGTTGACCACCAGCACGCCCGCGCGCTCGGCTTGCTCCAGCAGGTAAGTGGAGTAGACGAATTCCATGTCGAACGGCGGATCCTTGCGCATCAGGATCACGTCCAGATCGCTCAGCAGCGCGTCGGTTTCGGCTCCCAGCTCAAACCATTTTTCCGGGTTGGCGAAAACTTTCAAAGGACGCATGCGGGCCCGGGCTTTACCTTCAGCCTGGTACAGGTCGTGCTGTTCCATGTAGAACAGCGTCCAGCCGCGCGCCTGGGCGGCCAACAGCATGGCCAGCGAGCTATCCTTTTTGTAGGAAATGCTGGCGATAGGGTCCATGACAATCCCGACGCGAACGCTCATGGGTTTTTCCTCGAAATTTGGGTGGTCGAAGCGACATGAAAAAGTGGCGTCAGAGTGGCGCCCAGTGTGTTCCCGGTCAAGGAAAAACCACCTCGAAGGTTGCTCGATAGATTGGATTTGGAGACTGTGCTAAAAAGACTCCCATGTCCCATGT
>NZ_JBFTLU010000252.1:0-19123 GCF_056396605.1 Pseudomonas sp. 05T35 | reverse complement strand
GTCCAGCTCGGTTTTCCAGGCCCCGGCACCGTTGTGCGCAAGTTTTGGCTGATAAGCTCCCGGCCTGTTCGGGTGCCGCAGGCGTGGCTGGCCAGTGTGTGGATCCTCACTGACGACGAAATACCTGTTCTCGTGCTTCAGGATGTCTTTTTCGTTGTGCCGATACAGGCCCTGCTCGCTTGGCTTTGCCCCTTGTGGCAACGTCATGTCGTACTCGTAGGACTTCAGGTCCGCATTCCAGAGGCGGATCTTGCCGTCAGGGAGCTCAACCTGTTTCAGCTGGTTGATAAAAGACGATGGTTTGACTGGCGCAGGCGTACCGCCCGGCAACACATGCCCGGCAGCCATGATTGCCAACTGGGCGAAATTGATCATGACGCCGGTGAGATGGGCAGCGGCGTCTTCCTTGTCCCCTTTGCTCCACTCTTCAATCCCTTCCATGGTTTCGAACAGCATCTGCCCGACCATCGCAGCCAGAACCGCCTCCCCAAGGCCCGGGACCAACATGGCACCAAAGTTGAACACGTTCCAGCCGATATTCAGGTAGCTGGTCAGCCGATTCCAGCGGGTGGCACTGTCTTCATCGTCGGTCGGCACGGCGATCTGTCGCGCATCGGCAATCGCTTTGTCCACCCGCCACCGACTAAGCTGCGGCCAGAGATCGCCTGAAATGACATTGGTAATGGGCTCCGCGTCGGGGTTCTCGACCGCGTTCTCTCGCCACCACGGCCCCATGTCCAACGGCTCGCGCTGCGTCCAGGTAAAGGTCGTGAACCGCTCCCGGACTCGGCTGAAGAATCTGCCCTGGTCTTTGTGCGCCACGAACCGACTGAAAAACTGTTGATAGTCCGAGGTGCGCAATTGGCTCGTCAGCGTCTTCATGAAGTCGGTGAACGAGGCATATTCCTTGAGCGGATGATCGGGGTCGTCGGGAACATAAGCGATCAGCCTTCCCTCCAGACGACTTTGTTCATGGATATCGTCGCGGCGAAACACTTCCTCGACCATAGCGCTGGGACCGTTGGCAAAAAACGCCTTGAGCACCTTGAACTGCTCAAACTCCTGYCCCGGTAGAAGCATCAGCCTACGCGACCACTCCATCATCGTTCGCCGATGTTCTGGAACCAGGCTGTCAAAGGTTGTTTTGATGGTCGACGGATCAGCCACGGCACTGAACAGCACAATACCGGTCAGCTTGAACCCCATGAGTGACAGTCGATGACAGTGCAAGGGACGATTACCCAACCGTATGTCCGTCTTGTCATCGCGCACTTGTTGCAACTTCCCATAGACATCGGAAGTGATGTCCTTCTTCAAATAGGCTATGAGCGCCGATTCGTTGAAAGCTGCTTTTTCACTGGCAATGGACTGTAACTCAAGTATTGCCCTGGCCTCGACATCTACAGGCCTCAGCAAAGCCGTGATGTGTCGTTGATACTGCGCTCCGATGTCCAGTGTCCGACACAGGGCTGCAAACTTCTCGACGGTCAGTTCATGGCGCAAGGGAGCGCCTTCGGCGTCCGTCGTAAAGACGCCAGAACCCTCGCGAAATGCCCCCGCCAGGGTTTCAGGTTCTTCGAAGTTATGCAGGGCGGCTTCCAGCAGTGTGGAGTGTCTGAGTCGACTGGCATTCGTATCGACGGCACCAAACCCCAGTTTGGCGGGAACATAAAGCCGCAGTGACGTCGCCTTGACATCCAGTTCCAGATTCAACTGTTCCTTCAACGCCTGAACGAGCAACGGTTCAGCGAACCCTTTAATATCCTTTTGCAAATCCCCCAGTGTTTTGTCCAGCGTGTCCCGCAAACCCCAGTGTTCATTAATGAGCTCTTTCAGGTATTGGCGGTCGATACCACGTGCATTGCTGTACCACTCGGGAAAGGCGGGTTTCAGATCAGTGATCGATGCAAGCCTTGAAACCGGTGCATTTTTCAGCAGCGCTGGAATGTTCCCCACTAAATAATCGAGGTACTTGTTTTCGTTGTCGCCAACCGCCACCGGGGAAGCATCCGGGAGCGGCACTTTTGATAATTACCCTGACAACCACCGTGGCTGATCCTGCTCGTCAACGGTAGTTTTGACCCGATCTTAAAGGCGCTAGAATGCGAGACAGTCCAGCGCTTACTGCGTGGAGCCTTCGACCATGCGTCTATCCGAATTCATCGTGACTCACGTCGACCGCATCGTCGACGAATGGGAGCAGTTCGCCCGAACCATAGCCCCCGACCCTGACTCCATGGACCGGACGCTCCTGCGCGACCACGCCACATCGATCCTGTTGGCCGCTTCCCGCGACATGAAGACCGCCCAGACCGCCCGCGAACAAGCGGCCAAGGCCAGGGGCGAAGGCCCGGAAAAAACCCCGGGCCTGGAGAAGGCAGCCGCCAGCCATGGCGAGCTTCGGCATAACGTGGGGTTTGATCTGGTGCAGATGACCTCTGAGTTCCGGCATTTGCGGGCCAGCGTGATTCGCCTGTGGGTCAACAGCCTGGAGTCGCCGGACGTGGCGTATTTGCAGGACATGATCCGTTTCAACGAAGCCATCGACGAAGCCCTGGCCGAGTCCACTGCGGCCTACGCCGAGCAGGTCAATCGTTCAAGGGACATCTTCCTGGCCATTCTGGGCCATGATCTGCGCACCCCCTTGCAGGCGGTGAACATGTCCACCGAGATGCTGCTACGCAAGGCCAAACTGGACACCGACGCCCAGACCTATGTGACAAGCATCAAGACCAGTGCCCGGCACATGGCTGCGATGGTCAGCGACTTGCTGGAGCTGGTACGCAGCCGACTGGGCAGCAGCCTGCCGATCGAACCGGCACCGATGGACCTGGCCGCCACCGCAAAAGCTGCGCTGGACGAAGCCGGCGCCGGTCAGCCCGGCTGTAACTCGCAACTGATTGTCGAGGGCGACACCCATGGCATCTGGGACCGCACGCGCCTCGGCCAACTGCTGCAAAACCTCATCGGTAATGCCTTGCAACACGGTGCCGATCACCGTCCGGTAACCCTGAGCATCATCGGAGAAAAAGATCAGGTGACGCTGGCCATGCACAACCATGGCGAGCCGATTTCCGCCGAGGCACTGCCGACGATTTTCGACCCACTGGTACGCAGCGCCAGCGAAGAACTCGCCGGCCCTTCCACCAGCCTTGGGCTCGGCTTGTTCATCGTCAAACAAGTGGTCGACGCCCACCAGGGCACGATCGAAGTCAGCTCCAGCGAGGCCGAGGGCACGACGTTCAGCGTGGTATTACCAAGGGTGTCGCGGGTGGTTTCCTAGACGCAGGTTTAGTCTGCTATTCGACCAGCAACCGCCCCAGCCGCTGCCTGAGCATCCGGTTTTCGGTGCGCAGTTGCTGCACTTCTTCGAGCAGGTCGAGCGCCAGGGCGACGCCTTCCCATTCCAGCTCAAGGTCTCGGTGCAACTTGGCGGCACGCCTGGCGACCGCCAGTTCATAGTCGTTGAAACGCCAATCCTTAGGCTGCGCGCCCTGAGGTTCGAGGATGCCGTGTTCGACGATTTCGATCACGTAGACGTCCGGTAAATCGGTCGCCTCACAGAATTCTGCCATGTCCAGTTGAACGATCAGGGGGTTGCTCATGATTGGCTACTCCTTCTCTTGGATCAAAAATGCTCCCGCGGATTAAAAGCGGCTTTCTTCGCCAGCTCTTGCCACAGCGCCTTGACGTCATCGTCAGTGTGTTTAGGCATCACCGCCTTGAGTTGCACGAACAGGTAACCGCGATGGCCAGCCTTGTTCAGCAAGCCGTGGCCTTTGGCGCGCATGCGCTGGCCGTTCTGGCTACCGGCTGGAACTTTCAGGTTAATCTTGCCGGTGAGGGTCGGCACCGCGACTTCCGCACCCAGCGCCAGCTCCCACGGGGCCAGCGGCAGGGTGATGATCAGGTTTTCACCTTCAACATCGTATTTCGGGTGCGGCGCAAAACGAATAGTCAGGTACAGGTCGCCATTGGCGCCGCCACCGACACCCGGTGCCCCCTGGCCCTTGAGCCGAATGCGCTCACCATCGGTGACACCCGCCGGAATCTTCACGTTCAGGCTTTTGCTGGTATTGCTGACATGCTGGCCGGCCGCGTTGTACTGCGGCACCTGGAAGCTGACCTTCTTCGATTCGGTCGACAGGGTTTCTTCCAGAAAAACCGGTAATTCCATTTCCACGTCTTGCCCTCGACGACCGGCACTGCGGCCTGACTGTCCACCACCAAAGCCACCACCACGGTTGCCGAAAATCGAACTGAAGAAGTCCGAAAAGTCACCACTGTCCTGACCGCCACCAAAACCACCCGCACCACGCCCCTGCCAACCCGGCGGGCCCTGGAACGGTTGGCCATGCTGGCCGTATTTGCGCAGGTCGTCGTATTCGGCGCGCTTGTCGGCGCTTTTCAGCGCTTCATAGGCTTCCGAGACATCCTTGAACTTGGCCTCGGCGTCCTTTTCCTTGCTGACGTCGGGGTGGTATTTGCGCGCCAGCTTGCGATAGGCGGCCTTGATCGCCTTATCGTCAGCAGTCGGCTCCACACCGAGAATCTTGTAATAGTCTTTGAAGTCCATCGAGGGAATCACCATCCGTTATCGATATCGCGCAGCCAGGCACAGCATGCACTGATTGGCTGCCACAGGCTTGACCGATCTCAAGTATATGATCGGACAGCGCATCAGAAGTTTATCGGCAGCTCGAGCGGATCACTTGATCACCGAGTGGCTGCCACGCCATGTCCGTATGTTTGGGGAACAAGGATAGTCTTTCAAGTGAGCGGTGACCTTGAATTTAGCGGATAGTCGGCCTTCGATTCTGCGCCGCTCTGACATACACTGCGCGGCCGTTTTTTAACCGGAACCTGAAAGACATGAAAAACGCATCTCCGGCCCGTGCCTGTGGTATCGACTTTGGCACGTCCAACTCCACTGTCGGCTGGCTGCGCCCTGGCATGGAAACGCTGATCGCGCTGGAGGACGAGAAAATCACCCTGCCGTCGGTGGTCTTCTTCAACATGGAAGAACGCCGCCCGGTGTACGGCCGGCTGGCGCTGCACGAGTACCTGGAAGGCTACGAAGGCCGCTTGATGCGCTCGCTCAAAAGCCTGCTGGGCTCCAAGCTGATCAAGCACGACACCAGCGTCCTGGGCACGGCAATGCCGTTCAAGGACCTGCTCGGGCTGTTCATCGGCCAATTGAAGAAGCGTGCCGAGACCGCCGCCGGTCGAGAATTCGAAGAAGTGGTGCTGGGGCGTCCGGTATTTTTCGTCGATGACGATGAAATGGCCGACCAGGAAGCCGAAAACACCCTGGTGGACGTAGCCCGCGCCATCGGTTTCAAGGACGTCTCGTTCCAGTACGAACCGATTGCCGCAGCGTTCGACTATGAGTCGACCATCGAAAAGGAAGAGCTGGTGCTGATCGTCGACATCGGCGGGGGTACCTCGGACTTCTCCCTCGTGCGCCTGTCCCCTGAGCGACGCGGCCATGACAACCGTCACGACGACATCCTCGCCACCGGCGGCGTGCACATCGGCGGGACCGATTTCGACAAGCAACTCAGCCTGCAAGGCCTGATGCCGCTGTTCGGCTACGGCAGCCGGATGAAAAGTGGCGCCTACATGCCCACCAGCCACCACATGAACCTGGCGACCTGGCACACCATCAACTCGGTGTACTCGCAGAAGTCGACCCTGGCGTTGGGCAGCATGCGTTACGACATCGAAGACACCGGCGGTATCGATCGCCTGTTCAAGCTGATCGACCAGCGCGCCGGGCACTGGCTGGCAATGGAAGTGGAAGAAACCAAGATCCAGCTGACCCATGCCGACAGTCGCCACGTGCCGCTGGACCGGATCGAACCGGGCTTGAGCGTCGAACTGAGCCGGGCGTTGTTCGAGTCGGCCATCGACAACCTGCTGGAGCGGGTGCGCAACAGCGTGAGCCAATTGCTCAACGACGCCAATGTGCGTGTCGACCAGGTGGATACAGTGTTCTTCACGGGTGGTTCGAGCGGGATTCCGGCGCTGCGTAACAGCGTGTCGGCGATGCTGCCGAACGCGCAGCATGTTGAAGGGAACATCTTCGGCAGCATCGGCAGCGGCCTGGCGATCGAGGCGATGAAGCGTTACGGCACCTTGGCCTGACACAACCCCTGTGGCGCGCCCATCGCGAGCAGGCTCGCTCCCACACTGGATCTCCTGTGCACACACTATTTGTGAACACAGGTGAGCAAATGTGGGAGCGAGCCTGCTCGCGATGAGGTCAGTCCAGGCACTACAAATGCCAGATCAAACCATCCCGATCAGCTTCAACTCGCTCTTCAGGTACGCGTAATAAATCGGCCCCGCCACCACCCCCGGCAGGCCGAATGCGGCTTCGAACACCAGCATTGCCAGCAACAACTCCCAGGACTTGGCACTGATCTGCCCACCGACAATCCGTGCGTTGAGGAAGTATTCCAACTTGTGGATAAAGATCAGGTAGCCCAGCGCCGCCACCGCAACCCAGATCGACAACGACAAGCCGACGATGGTGATCAGCGTGTTGGACATCAGGTTGCCGATCACCGGCAGCAAGCCCAGCAGGAAGGTCAGCACGATCAGGGTCTTGGTCAACGGCAGCTTGATCCCGAACAGCGGCAGGATCACCGCCAGGAAGATCCCGGTAAAGAAGGTGTTGAGCAGGGAAATCTTGATCTGCGCAAAGACGATATTGCGAAACGCTTGAACCAGCAGGTGCAAACGATCGAACAGTGCCGCCGCCAGGGGTTTGCGCTGGGTCAGGTCAGGGATGCGCTGCAAGGCGATGATCGCCCCCAGCACCATGCCGATCAGCAACGTGACGAACATGTGCGCGGCGTCTTTGCCGACCAGTTGCAGGTCGCTCAGGTGTTTGCTCAGCCACTCGCCGATGGCCACGCGAAATTCAGCGGCGCTGGCGGGCAGGTAAGCGTCGATGAATGGCGGTAACTGGCCCCGCGCCTTGTCGACCACCAGCATGAATTTGTCCAGGGAAGCCCCGGGGTTTTCCGCTTCATGCAGCAGAAAACTGATAGCACCGGCAAAAATCAGCGCCAGTACACTGACCACCAGCGTGCCAAGCAAGGCCACGGCCAGCCAGCGTGCGCGCCGCCCTTCGATCAGTCGTTGCAACTGCGGGGTGAGCATGTTGACCAGTTCGAACACCAGTAACCCGGCCAGCAGACTGGGCAACAGTCGCAGCGGTRTCACCAGCAGTAGCCCATCGCTCACACACTCGACCGTGTTTTACTCAAACGGATTATTTTTTCTTCAGGCAATCGCTCATGAAGGTTTTGCGCGCATCACCTTTAAGCGCCTGCGCGGTAGCGGTGGCGTTGCAGGTTTTCATCTTCTCTTGTTGAGGGGTCATCGGCTTGGCTGCTTCTGCCGCCGGTGCGGCTTTCAGGCAGGTACTCATAAAGGCTTTGCGCTCATCACCCTTGAGGGCTTTCGCGGTGGCGTCGGCGTTACAGGTGGCCATTTTGTTCTGCTGAGCCGTGGCGGCAAAGCCCTGGGAGCAGAGCAGCAGACCGATCATCAACAAAGGGATACGCAGCATCTTCATGGAGTTTTCTCCTTGTTACCGCGCCGATGGGCACGGCCTCGAGGGGGAGTGTAGACAAAGCCCGTTACACCTTCACCTACTATCCAGCGTGGTCCGTCGATACTGCTCCGGCGTGCAACCGGCCTGGCGCTGAAACATCGCGATAAACGCCGACGACGTGCTGTAGCCCATATCGAAGGCGATCTCCTGAATGCTGCGCGAGTTGTCCAGTGCTTCGATCGAAGCGAGGAAACGCAGGCGTTGGCGCCACTCACCGAAGCTCATGCCCAGTTCGCGGACAAACTGCCGGGCCAGGGTTCGTTCGCTGACGTGGATTTGCTCGGCCCACTGCGCCAGTGGCCGATTGTCGCCCGGTGATGCCTGCAAGGTTTCGAGCACACCGAGCAATCCGACGCTGCTGGCGTAAGGCAAATAACAGTTATGCACTGGCGCTTGTTGAAGCTGATCGACCAACACCTCGGCCAGGCGCTTGTCTGCCGGGCGCTCGGGGATCTTGACGTCGCGGGCAGCGAAGTCCTTGAGGATCGCCTTGAGAATGTCACTGATCGCCAGCGTGCAGGCCTGTTGCGGCAGGTCGCGACACAGTGGCGGCGAGAGGCACACCGCGCGGTAATTGATCGGCTGGTTGCTGTAGAAACTGTGCTCGGTCTGCGGCGGCACCCACACCGCGTATTGCGGCGGCGACATGAAGCGGCTGCCGCCGATTTCCATGTGCAATACGCCGTGGGCCGAATACTCCAGCGTGCCCCATGGATGGCGGTGAGCCGAGGCAAAGCGGTGAGCATCAAAGTCGGCATAGCGGAAGTACACGGGGGCCGGCAGTTCGCTGAAATCCAGCAGATCGATGTGTTTACTGTTCATGCTGTCTGTCATCAGGGGCAGGTTGTCTGGATCGAAGTATAGACGCGCATCCAGACAGGGGATAATCACCCCCGTCATTAACGTTCTGGTTTTTCCCATGCAATACGCTTATCCCCTGCTGGCCATTTTCATCTGGGCCGGCAATACCGTGATCAACAAACTGGCAGTCGGCGCGATCTTTCCCGCCGAGATCGGTTTTTATCGCTGGCTGCTCGCCGGAATGCTGTTCACGCCATTCATGCTCAGACCGGTGATGCGTCATTGGGCGGTGATTCGCCCGAACCTGGGCAAGGTCTTCGTCCTCGGCGTGCTTGGTATGGCGGTCTATCAAAGCCTGGCCTACTTCGCCGCAACGCTGACCTCGGCCACCAACATGGGCATCATCCTGTCGCTTATGCCGTTAATGTCGCTGGCCATGGCCATTATCAGCCTCGGCCAACGACTGACCGCCGGCGCGCTGGCCGGTGCGGTGCTGTCGTTTGCCGGCGTGCTGGTGGTGGTTTCGTCCGGCAGCCTGGGTGCGCTACTGGAACACGGGGTCAACCTGGGCGATGCGATGATGCTGATCGCGACCCTGGCCTATGCGGTCTACAGCACCTTGCTGAAAAAATGGCAGCTGCGTTTGCCGCCGCTGGTGCTGTTGTATTTGCAGGTGCTGGTGGCAGTGGTGGTGTTGTTTCCACTGTTCATGGCCTCGCCCAAAGTCGGCCCGACTTTGCAGAACATTCCACTGGTGCTTTATGCCTGCCTGCTGGCCTCRATGCTCGCGCCACTGGCGTGGATGCAAGCGGTGGTGCGTCTGGGGCCAAGCCGAACCACGCTGTTCTTCAACTTGCTGCCATTGATTACCGCATTGATTGCGGCGGTGGTGCTGCATGAGCAACTGGCGCTGTATCACTTGGTGGGTGGAGTGCTGACGTTGGGTGGGGTGATTCTTTCGGAGCGTTGGACCTTGGCGTTGGGCCGCAAGACCTGCGTTGCCTGATCTGACCTCATCGCGAGCAGGCTCGCTCCCACATTGGATCTGTGTCGTTCACAAATTCCCTGTGGGAGCGAGCCTGCTCGCGATGAACGATAACCCGATCAAACTCCTTACACTCCCGCCGCCTTCAACCGCTGCGCATGCTCGACAAACAACCGCACCGGATCCGCTCCCTTGCCCACCAGCCCCAGCGACTGGTTGACGATGTCGAAGTGATCCAGCGGGTACTCATCGCCAATCACCGTGCCCAAGTGCGAGCTGTAGCGCCCGACCATACCGTCGCAATGCCCCGCTTCGCGGACGAAGGTGGTGGCGAACAAGCGACAGCTGCGGTTAGTGCCGTCGAACAGGTTGCCGCCACGGTCGGTCTTGCCCGATTGCAAGGTCCCTGACCACGAGTAATAGCGCACGCCGTTGACCAGCTCCGGCCCATGCCCGCCCCAGGTCTCGGGCAATCCCTGTGGATAACACCGGTTGAACAACGCAACCCCTTCGCTGGTCAGCGAATTGTGCGAGGCATGCACATCCACCGGCCATTTGTGCCTGCGATGACCGGTTTCCAGCAGCCCCATCAGCCACGCAACCAGCTGCAACAAGGCGCTCAGCACACGGCCTTTTGCACTGTCGGGCGGACAGTGTCTGTGCAGGTAGTCCGCCAGCTCCGAGCCATGGTTAGGCCCCGCTACGGAGGTCACCGAGGCTACCTGGTCCGGGCGCTTGGCGGCCGCGTAACGGGCGGTCAGCGAACCTTGGCTGTGGCCGATCAGATTGACTTTGCCCGCGCCGGTTTCGCGCAATATTTCATCGATTTGCACCAACAGCTCTTCACCGCGCACTTCGTTGGAGTTGACCGGCGAAACCTGAACCGCGATCACTGTCGCCCCACCCCGGCGCAGCGCCGAAATGATCCCGTACCAGTAGGGGTAGAACAGCAGGCGAATAAAGCCGAGCATTCCCGGGACCAGCACCAAGGGATAACGCGTGGCGGTCTCTTGCGACATGGGCAGACATCCTTGTCATCGAGTAAGAAGGCCCAGGGCGGGATGCAAGTTGTCGCTCACGAGCATCGCCACCGAGGATGACACCTTCACGACCAGTCTATGACATTCCAGCCCCCCTACTTCAAGCCCACGCGGCGGCAATCAGCAGAAACACCCAGGCCATTTCAAAACACCCTGGACAGCGCCAACAAGCGTTGCTCAGCCTCGGCAGATGAAACCGCAAACGTCCGTTCGGCGGATTCTTCGCCTTCGGCCGCGACCACGGTGATGTCGTCGATGCCGATAAAACCCAGTGCGGTGCGCAGCAGCGGATCGGCGTGGTTCATCGCTTCATTCTCGCCACCGGGGCCAAAACCAAAACCGCCACGGCTGGTGATGATCAGGGCTTTTTTCCCCTTCACCAATGGCTCGTACTGGGCGATGCCATTGTCCAGCGAGTGATTGAAGGTCAGGCCCAGGCGCACGATCTGGTCGATCCAGGCCTTGAGGCCGCTGGGCACGCTGAAGTTGTACATGGGCGTGGAGATCACCAGCAAATCGTGGTCGAACAGCTCGCCGACCAGTTCATCGCTGAGCRCCAGGTCGGCCTGCATCGACAGCGGCCGAGACCCGGGCTCAGGATAAAACGCCGCGGCGATGAACGCTTCGTTGACCGGCGGGATCAACGCCCGACCGACTTCACGACGGCTCAACCGCGCGTGCGGATGATGGGTCTGCCACGCGGCAAGAAACACTTCGGCCAACCGCCGTGAGTGCGAACGGTCACCACGAGGACTGGCGTGTATTGCAAGAATCTTACTCATCTGAATTTCCTTGAAATGACTAAACCTGAAAGATCAAACTGTGTTGAAGCAGCTGGCTTTAAGCTTGAAGCGCACAGCCACCTGTCTTCAAATGAGTAAAAGTCAGTCAGGATGAATCCATTTCATCCATGGAGTTTTCGGATGTTTGCCTCGCTGCCCCTGACCGCCCTGCGCGCGTTCGAATCCGCCTCACGGCTGCTGAGCTTCAAGGCGGCTGCCGATGAACTGTCAGTGACGCCGACAGCGATCTCACATCAAATCCGCTCGCTGGAAAACTGGCTCGGTGTGCCGTTGTTCGAACGTTTGCCGCGCCGCGTGAAACTGACCGACTGCGGTGAAAGGCTGTTCCGCAGCCTGCATGGCGCCTTGCTCGAAGTGGCGCATAGCGTCGACACCCTGCGCCCGCAACGCAGCGGCAGCACGCTGATGATTTCCACCACGCCAGCCTTTGCCACGCTGTGGCTGGTGCCGCGCCTGGGGCGCTTCTACGCCAGCCACCCGAACATCAAACTGCGGCTAGACACCCACTGCGAGGTCATCGACCTGCATCAGGACGCGAGTGTCGACCTGGTGATCCGCTACAGCCTCGACGACTACCCGAACCTCTATGGCCAGTGCCTGTTCGATGAGCAATTCGGGGTCTACGGTTCGCCCGAGCAAGTCGCCCTGGGCAGCAGCCGGACACCGACGCTGATCAGCGTGAATTGGCACAATTCCAGGCTCTACGCCCACGGCTGGGAAGCCTGGTGCGCACAAGCCGGGGAAACCTGGCTGAGTCGCCATCCCGTCACGCGTGAATACGACGAAGAGCATTACGCCCTGCAAGCGGCGATTGCCGGCCAGGGGCTGGTGCTGGCGAGCAATATTCTGGTGTCGGAAAGTGTCGCCAGTGGTTTGCTGGTGGGGTATCGCCCTGAGGTTCAGGTGGATGGCGCCGGCTACAGCGCACTGTGTGTGCCCGGTCGCGAACGGCATCCGCCCGTGCGGGCGTTTTTCCAGTGGCTGGATGAAGAGGCAAAGCTTTCGGGGCTTTTGCCAAAATCGCAGCCATCACACGAACGCCCGTAGGTGCCGCCACTGGCTACGATGATCGTTCCCACACGTGGGAACGATCACTGACAGCCGACTATTTGGTCGGCTTGACCGTCGCCGGCGCCTTGCCCGCCTTCATTTGCGCCAACAACGGCACGCACTGATTCGGCTCACCGCCACTCGGCGCCACCAGCGCCAGCAGCCCCGCCGCCGGACCGGCAATCACGCCCAGCGCCACCATCCCCGCGCCCCGCAACATCAGCGGCACGCCCTTCACGCCGGTATCCGGCTTGATGAACTTACCGCGCACATACAGCGGCGAACGCAACGAGATCACCCGCACGCCCTTGGACTCTGGCGTGATGGTCAGGTCGAGCTGCTCAGTGGCCATGTTCGCCGTGCCGTCGATGTAGACGATCGCGTTCTCGGTGTCGAACACAAACAGCCGGGAGGTCGCCAGACCGTTCTTGACGTCGAAGTCGGCCGCCGCGCAATTGATCTTCACGTCCTGGTCGCCAAAAATTTTCCCGACCACATAATTGCCGACATTCAGCCCGGCCAACTCCATCAGTTGGCGACTGATCGCACCGTCGTTCATCAACAGCTTCAGATCACCATTGGAGCTGCCCAGCAACGCGGCCACCGAGTTGCCGTGACCCGCGAGATCGGCGTCACCGTTGAGTTCCCCAAAGCTGGTTTTCATCGTCTCGAAGCTCGGGAACAGTTGCTTGAGCTTGAAGCCGCGCGCGGTCAGTTTCGCCCGTCCTTCCAACGGAACGACAAGGCCGTTCAGACGGACCTGCGCATCGAGCTTGCCGCCCGCGACGCCAAAGCGCAGCGGCTCCAGGCTGATCTGACCATCGTTGAGCACCAGGTGCGTATAGAGATCGGTAAACGGCAGCTTCTCGCTTTGAACAATGCGTTTGCCGGTGAATTCGACATCCGCGTCCATATCGCGCCAGCGCTCGGTATGGAACTCCTCGACCGGCAATACCTTGTCCGCCGGCTGCTTGCTTTCGCCGCCCCGGGCCTTTTGCTTGGCATTGGAGTCGGCGCCGATCAACGGCGCGAGGTCGGCGAACAGCAGTTGATTGGAGACCACCGCGCCACTGAGCTTGGGCCGTGGCTGGCTGGCGACATACGTCAGGTCGCCGTGAATATCGCTGCTGCCGATGGTGCCGTTGAATGCCTCGTAGTGGAACGTCGCACCGTCCGCCTGGCCAACTCGACGCTGGTGTCGGCAATCTTCACCTGCGCGTGCAACGGGAACGGCTTGGCCGCGTCCTGTAATGCCAGCAGCCCGCCAACCTTGCCTTCGCCCGCGAGTTTCTGACCGTGGTACTGGCCTTTGACCTTCAGTGCGAATGCATAGTCTTGCGGCGCCGAGCCCTTTTCCAGGGCTTTCTTCGCGGCTTTATCACCGACGATGTCACTGAACGGAATCGGCTTGCCCAACAGGTCGATCAGCAGGTCGAGCTGTGTGTTGAGGCTCTGGTCATCGAGCGTGACGTGGCCCTTGTCGAAGCCGATTGCTCCGATGTCTACCACCCAGCGGGACGGTTCGGCGTTCGGGTCCTTCGGATCAAATTTGAAGGTCCAGTTGGCGCGGCCATCAGCCAGACGCTGCAGATCGGCATTGGGTTCGGTGAGGTCGATGCGTGGAATCACTACCCGTTGCGCCAATAGCGCCAGCGGCGAGACCCGCAGCTCAACGCGTTTGAGGCTGGCCATTTGCGGCTTTTTCGACCAGTCCGGGTTGCCCAGGCTCAAGTCCTCGGCCACCACATGCGGCCACGGCACCCAGGCGCGCCAACCGCCTTCATCAACTTCACGCTTCCAGGTCACCGTCAGGTTGCCATTGATGGCGAAGGGGCGGTGCAGTTCTTCGGAGACTTTGCTGTTGAGCGGCGGTTTGATCCGGTTCCAGTCGAAGAACGCGATGATCACCACCAGCAGCGCCATCAGCAGCACGAGACTGCCAACAACCCAAGCGAGAATTTTACGAGTGCGCGTCATTGCACGGGGCTCCTGATTACGACTCAGCGCCCGAACTGCGACGCACATATGAAACGGTAGGCCAGAATCGGCGGATTATAGAAATTACGACTGGCAAATGGCTCACAGGTTTAACGCCCTTCCATTCGGGTATAAAAAAACCATTTTTCCTGACCGGTCAGCCAGCTTCCGTTACCCATCCTCGCGCTTTTTCGTCGCGCGAGTGAGTCGAAAATACCCACCTCGGTGCAAAAGCGTTCCGCGGAAACGTGTGATCTAGAGGCTTTCGGCCGAACAATCAATTCCGTTGATTATTACCATTGCCTTTATGAACTTTTATATCGACTTATCGAGAGTAGCATTAACTTCGTACCCACTTTATAGCCCTCCCAAGGAGCAGCCCATCATGAAACGCCAATTACTGCTTAGCCTGACCCTTTCGATGTTAGCCAGCACCGCTTTTGCTCTGCCAGCTGCCGATCAGGCAACTCCACAAGTCAAATCCAGCCATACGGCTTATAGCCAAACGGTTGCCGACGGTGCGAATGGTAACGAACGTCTGAAAGAAAAAGGCCTGATTACTCAGGACGGCTACGACAAGACACCACAAGGCCAGATCCTTGCCTCTGATGGTTCCGATCGCACTCCACAAGGKCAGACCCTGGCTTCCGACGGATCCGATCGCACCCCACAAGGTCAGACCCTGGCTTCCGACGGTTCCGATCGCACTCCACAAGGTCAGACCCTGGCTTCCGACGGATCCGATCGCACTCCACAAGGTCAGACCCTGGCTTCTGACGGATCCGATCGCACTCCACAAGGTCAGACCCTGGCTTCCGACGGTTCCGATCGCACCCCACAAGGTCAGACCCTGGCTGAAGGTGGTGGTGACCGTGTGATCGAACGCAACGCTAGCCTGAGCTAAGGCCATGCTGGCCCGGAAAAAAGCCCGATCTCCTGGATCGGGCTTTGACTTTATGTAACTCGCACTCCCCGCCCCACCTTCCTTTACACAAGTTCGACGCCATCAAAGCTGATTTGCTAGAGTGCGCCGCTGTCCTTGATTAGAAGTCAGCCGCCTGATGCTGCCCCGCGCCGAACAGAAACAACAGACCCGCAACGCCTTGATGGACGCTGCCCGCCACCTGATGGAATGCGGCCGAGGATTCGGCAGCCTGAGTCTGCGTGAAGTGGCGAAAACCGCTGGTATTGTCCCGACCGGTTTCTACCGGCACTTTGCCGATATGGATCAGCTGGGGCTGGAACTGGTCAGCGAAGTCGGCCAGACCTTCCGCGAAACCATTCGCCTGGTGCGCCACAATGAATTCGTCATGGGCGGAATCATCGATGCCTCGGTGCGAATTTTCCTTGATGTGGTCGCGGCCAACCGTTCGCAGTTCCTGTTTCTGGCGCGCGAACAATATGGCGGCTCGCTGCCAGTGCGCCTGGCCATCGGCACACTGCGCGAGAACATCAGCTCGGACCTGGCCGCCGACCTGTCCTTGATGCCCAAACTGCAACACCTCGATTTTGCCGGGTTGTCGGTCATGGCCGACCTGATCGTCAAAAGCGTGTTCGCTACCCTCCCCGACATCATCGACCCGCCCGCCGAAGCCTTGCCCGTTCACCTGACGCCACAGGCGAAGATCACTCAGCAACTGCGCTTTATCTTTATCGGTCTCAAACACTGRCAAGGCCTGGGCAGTACCGAGTAATCATTTAAAAAGATCGCAGCCTGCGGCAGCGCTCTTTTTATGCGCTACAAAATGGTGCGCACAAAACCTGCGCGCACCAAACCCACCCGCACTTATTCAAAATCCCGCAACATCCAGAAACATCTTCTACGCTCTGACAGGGTTTTCCTACGTCTCGTCCGATTGGCAAGCCCCTTGCTCTAGCCTGAGCATTGTCCTTTGCTGGAAGCCTTCCAATGCTGGTGATTCATCGCAGAATCGACCCTCAACCCGTCTGGGCCGCCGAGTTGCACCTGAACTTCGAGGCGCGCAGTAAAAGTCGCCTGCGCTGTTTCAGTGCCGAAGGTGAAGACGTCGGGTTGTTTTTGGAGCGCGGGCAGCCACCGCTGTACGACGGCGAATGCCTGGAGGCCGAAGACGGCCGCATCGTCCGCGTCTGTGCCCGCCCCGAACAACTGCTGCACGTCACCTGCGCCAATACGTTCGAACTGACCCGCGCCGCCTATCACCTGGGCAATCGCCACGTAGCCCTGCAAGTCGGTGATGGCTGGCTGCGCCTGCTCGACGATTACGTGCTCAAAGCCATGCTCGAACAGCTGGGTGCGCACACCGCAAACATCGAAGCACCGTTCCAGCCGGAGCACGGCGCCTATGGCGGTGGCCATCATCATTCGCGGCACGGCGACGAGGACTTCAACTATCCGCCGAAACTGCACCAGTTCGGCGTACGCACGTGAACCCGGCCTGGGCGCTGCTGCGTCTGGCCAGCCCGCAATTGCCGATTGGTGGCTACAGCTATTCCCAAGGCCTGGAAATGGCTGTGGATAACGGCCGCGTAAACGACCCGGAATCGGCCAAACGCTGGATCAGCGATCAGTTGCTGCTGAACCTGGCGCGTTTCGAAGCGCCGCTGCTGCTCGCCCATTGCACTGCCGCCGCCAATGAAGACTGGCCGCAGTTGCTGCAACGCTGTGAGGAACACCGCGCCAGCCGGGAAACCCGCGAGCTGCATCAGGAAAGCCGGCAAATGGGCTATTCCCTGCAGCAACTGCTCAACGGTTTGCCGGAACTGGATGACGCCGCCCGCAGCTTTCTCGCACAACGCAGCGAACCGCATCTGGCCCTCGGCTGGGCGCTGGCCGCACGCGCCTGGCAGATCAGCCCGCAAGACGCACTCGCCGCCTGGCTCTGGAGCTGGCTGGAGAATCAATTGGCGGTGTTGATGAAAACCCTGCCACTGGGCCAGCAAGCCGCACAACGGCTCACCAGCGAACTGCTGCCGCTGCTGCAGCAGGCCCAGCAGAACGCCTCAAGCCTTGACCCTCAACATTACGGCAGCGCCGCTTTCGGCCTGTCCCTGGCATGCATGGCCCATGAGCGCCAGTACAGCCGCCTGTTCCGTTCCTAGGGCCTGTTATTTTGGAGAATCACATGAACACACAACCTCTGCGCGTCGGCATCGGCGGCCCGGTCGGTTCCGGCAAAACCGCGCTGACTTTGGCCTTGTGCCTGGCGTTGCGTGATCGCTACAACCTGGCAGTGGTCACCAACGACATCTATACCCGCGAAGACGCCGACTTTCTGGTGCGCAACGAAGCGCTGGCGCCCGAGCGGATCATTGGCGTGGAAACCGGCGGCTGCCCACACACGGCGATCCGCGAAGATGCATCGATCAACCTCGAAGCAGTGGATCAACTGAACCGACGCTTTCCCGGTCTCGATCTGATTCTGGTGGAGTCTGGTGGCGACAACCTGTCGGCGACCTTCAGCCCGGAACTCTCGGACCTGACGATCTACGTGATCGATGTCTCGGCCGGCGACAAACTGCCGCGCAAGGGCGGACCGGGGATCTGTAAATCCGACCTGCTGGTGATCAACAAGATCGACCTGGCGCCGCTGGTGGGCGCATCGCTGTCGATGATGGACAGCGACACCCAACGCATGCGCGGCGGCAAGCCGTTCGTCTTCAGCAATCAGAAAACCGGCCAGGGCCTTGAGGAAATCATCGCCTTCATCGAGCGCCAGGGGCTGCTGACCGCAGCCTGAAACTTATCCACAGGCGTTATCAACAAGGAAGCTTACTCATGACACTCAAACGCATCTTCGCCGCCGCAGCCCTGCTGCTCACGCCCGCACTGGCCTTCGCCCACCCGGGCCATGGCGACAACGGTTTGCTGGCCGGTATCAGCCACCCGATTGGCGGTCTCGACCATTTGCTGGCGATGCTGGCTGTGGGGTTATGGGCCGCGCAACAAAAGGGCGCAGCGCGTTGGGCACTGCCGTGTACCTTTGTCGGCGTCATGCTGATTGGCGGCCTGCTCGGGTTTGAAGGCTTGAACCTGCCGGCGCTGGAAAGCGGGATTGCTGCTTCGGTGCTGGCGCTGGGCCTGGCGGTGGCATTGGCGGTGCGTCCGCCGTTGAGCCTGGCGATTGGCGCGACAGCGCTGTTTGCCTTGTTCCACGGCGTGGCGCATGGTCTGGAGTTGCCGGAGATGTCCAGCCCTTGGGCATATGCCGCTGGCTTCATTGCCGCGACTGCCGCCCTGCATGCTGCCGGTTATGCAATGGTGCGCGTATTGCCTCAGGCCGCTGCGCCGCTGGTTCGGGTGGCGGGTGCTGCGTCGGCGGCGACAGGGTTTTGGTTGCTCGCCAGCTGCTACGGACCCCACTCCTGCACTCCTTTCGCAAGCCTACGACCCGCCTGCCTGCTACCATGTCGCGCAAACACTCCTGCCGTGACGACGCCAGCCAATGCCSSATGCTCCCCGCTCCGCCTCCCAGCCTGAATTGACCGCCCTGTTCGCCTCTGTGCAGCAGCACTTCCAGGACGTGATCGTGCCGCTCTGGCAAGGGCYCGGATGGAACGCAGACATGGCGCTGCCGTATGAAGGGCTGGACGCCGGACACCAGCCATTGCCGCCACAACGCTACCGGGCCATGGCCTGCGCGCGGCAGCTGTACCTGTTCGCCAGCCTGATCGGTGACGTGCCGGCCGCCGAAGAGCGCGCCGCTGCGCTGTTTCGCTCCCTGCAACGGCATTTCCACGATGCCGAGCACGGCGGCTGGTTCTACAGCATCGATGCCCATGGCGCGCCGCTGGATCAGCGAAAAGACCTCTACACCCACGCCTTCATTCTGTTTGCCTGCGCCCATTACTGGGCCTGGGC
>NZ_JBFTLU010000251.1:0-6385 GCF_056396605.1 Pseudomonas sp. 05T35 | reverse complement strand
TTGTCACCCTGTTCATGTTCCTGAGCCTCGGTGGCTGCGCGTCCTGGTTCGCTGATGACAGCCTCGACCCACAAGTCCATCTGCTCAAAGTCGAAGTGGTGCGCGCCAAACTCCTTGAGCAGAAATTCATGCTCTACTTTCGCGTCGACAACCCCAACGACTCCAGTCTTACGGTTCGCGGCCTGGTGTACCGGATTCATTTAAGCGAGTTCCTGCTGGCCGAAGGCGAGGCCAGCGAATGGTTCACCGTCGACCCGAAAAGCAGCAGCTATTTCCAGGTGCCGATCCGCACCAACCTCTGGCAACACCTGCGCGAGGTGGTAAAAATGCTGAAGAAACCCGACCAGCCGATCCCCTATCGCCTGGAAGGAACGCTTCAAACCGGAATATTCATCGGCAATGACGTGCACCTGGCCAATAATGGCGAGATAATTCCCGGCGATTTTATTCCGGAGTAACCTCGATGACCCAGCAACCTCATGTCCATGGCCCTGACTGCAACCACGATCATGACGATCATGACCATCACGACCATCATGATCACGACCATGGCCATGTTCACGGCCCGAACTGCGGCCACGCTCACCAGGAGCCGGTGCGCAACGCGTTGAAAGACGTTGGCCGCAACGACCCTTGCCCATGCGGCAACGGCAAGAAGTTCAAGAAGTGCCACGGCGCTTGATTCTCTAGCCGCACGCATCCCATTGCAGGAGCGTGGCTTGCCCGCGACAGTCGATAACGCGGTCGGCCTGATGTACCGAGGTGCCCCGTTCGCGGGCAAGCCACGCTCCTACAGGTTCTAATCAGCCATCAGAATCTCGGCTGTGCGAATCACCGTCGCATATTCCCCGTGCAGATTGCCCAGCGACATGGCGTGCACCTCCTGCGCCGAATGCTTGTTGCCGAAGAAGTCGAGCTTGTCGAAGGTGTAGCAGGCGTCTTCCACGACCCAGGTATCAAACCCCAGATTACCCGCCGTACGCGCCGTGGACTCGACCGAGTTGTGGGTCGCCACGCCGACAATGATCAGTTGCTCGATCCCCGCCTCACGCAAACCCGCTGCAAGCGTCGTCCCACTGAACGCATCGGGGACCTGTTTCTGGATCACGCGCTCGCCCGAAAACGGTTCGAACCGTTCCTGAAACTCGACACCCGACTGCTGCGGCCAGAACACCGATTCCGGCGAGCGGGACAAGTGCTGCACATGAATCACYGGCCGCGCCATGCGCCGCCATTCGCTCAACAACTCGGCCATCCGCTCCTCGGCGCCTGGATTGTTGCGCGGTCCCAGTTTGGGGTGGTGAATGCCTTTTTGCTGATCGATCAGAATAAGCACTGCGTTGGCGTGAAGTTCCATGGCGATTTTTCTCCTGGCAAACCATCGAAATCCCGACACTTGAGCACCACCTTTTCCAATAGGCAAGTCATGGAACGGTAACCCTGCGCGTCAAATTCTTTGTTTTATCGGACAAACCTTGAAATAAGATCGGCACCCGCTTGCGCGGCCTTCTCCTGCTCACTAACGTAGCGCCTTTATTGCGCCTCTACTCCCGCAGGAGCTTTGCCATGGCCTCGCCAGCCTTTACATCATTTCTTCCCCGGTTCGGCGTTGCCGCAGCAGTGGCCAGTGTGCTCAGCCTCACCGGTTGCCAGACCTGGAATGCCCAGGACAGCCTGCCACCCACCGCAGGCGTGCAGCCGCTCAAAGGGTTGGCGCAGAACGTTTCAGTGCGGCGCAATGCCATGGGCGTGCCGCTGATCGAAAGCAACACCTTCCACGACGCGCTGTTCACCCTCGGCTACGTACACGCCAGTGATCGCATCACCCAGATGGTCACCATGCGTCTGCTGGCCCAGGGTCGCTTGTCGGAGATGTCCGGCGCAGAGATGCTCGACGCTGACCGCTACATGCGCGCAGTCAACCTGAAGAAAAGTGCCGACGAACTCTACAAGGCCTCCTCTCCGCGCCTGCAACGCTTCTTTGAAGTTTATGCCCGCGGGGTCAACGCCTATCTGTTCCGCTATCGCGACAAGCTGCCGTCGGACCTGGCCGCCACCGGCTACAAACCTGAATACTGGAAGCCGGAAGATTCGGCGCTGATTTTCTGTTTGCTGAACTTCAGCCAGTCAGCCAACCTGCCGCAAGAAATCGCTTCGCTGGTGATGGCGCAAACCGTCACGACAGACAAACTCCCGTGGCTGTTGCCGTCGTATCCGGACGAAAAGCTGCCACTCGCCGAAGCTGAAAAGCTTAAAGGCGTGAAGCTCAACGGTACGATCCCGGGCCTGAGCGAACTCAGCAAAGCCGGCGACCAGTTGTCCGCATTGAATCTGCTCGGCGCCACGGCGTCGAGCAACTGGGCAATTGCCCCRCAGCGCAGTCGCAGCGGCAAGAGCCTGCTGGCCAGCGACAGCCAGTTCCCGATTGGCGTGCCGTCGCTGTGGAACTACGTGCAGATCCGTTCACCGAAGTACCAGGCGGCCGGGGTTTCCATTGCCGGCCTGCCGATGGTCCTCGCCGGTTTCAACGGCAAAGTGGCGTGGAGCATGACCGCGGTCATGGGCGATAACCGGGACCTGTTCCTTGAAAAGCTCAAGCGTCAAGGCAATGGCCTGAGCTACGAAGCCGCCGGCAAATGGCAGCCGGTGACGGTTCGTAACGAGACCTACTTCGTCAAAGGCCAGCGGCCGATTCGCGAAGCCGTGTACGAAACCCGCCACGGCCCGCTGCTCAACAGCGCCCAAGGCACCGCACTGGGCGATGGTTTCGGTCTGGCGTTGCAGATGCCGAATTTTACCGACGACAAGAGCCTCGACGCCTTCTTCGACCTGTCCCGTGCACAGAGCGCAGAGAAAGCCTCGGACGCCAGCCGTGAAATCCGCGCTATCGCGCTGAACATGGTGTTCGCCGATGCCGGCCACATCGGCTGGCAAGTCACCGGGCGCTTCCCGAACCGCCGCGAAGGTGAAGGTGGGTTGCCATCACCGGGCTGGGAAGGTCGTTACGACTGGGACGGTTACGCAGACCCGATGCTCCACCCTTATGACCAGGACCCGACCCAAGGCTGGATCGGCACCGCCAACCAGCGGGTCATCCCTCACGGTTACGGCATGCAGCTGTCCAACTCCTGGGCCGCGCCCGAGCGTGGCGAGCGCATCGCCGAACTGGCGGCTGCCGGCAAGCACGACAGCCGCAGCATGATCGCGATGCAATACGACCAGACCACCCTGTTCGCCGCCAAACTGAAAAAGATGTTTGAAGCCCCGGGCATGTCCCAGCCACTCAAACAGGCGATCGACGCACTGCCTGCTGCCGAAGCCGGCAAAGCGCGCGAAGCTTACAGCCGCTTGATGGCGTTCGACGGCAAGCTCAGCCCGACCTCCACCGACGCAGCGATCTATGAACTGTTCCTGCAAGAAAGCATGAAGCAGATCTTCCTCGACGAGCTCGGCCCAGAGTCCAGCCCAACGTGGAAAGCCTTCGTTGCCAACGGCAAATTGTCCTACTCGGCCCAGGCCGACCATTTGCTGGGCCGCGAAGACAGCCCGTTCTGGGATGACCTTCGCACCCAGCAGAAAGAAGACAAACCGACCATTCTCGCCCGTAGCCTGGCTGCGGCCATTACCGCCGGCGAGAGCCAGATGGGCGCCGACCACAAAGCCTGGCAGTGGGGCAAACTGCACCACTACGAATGGAAAAACAGCCGAGGCCAGACCGTACGCGGCGCCATGTCTGCCGGAGGTGACCACACTACGTTGAATGCTGCCGCGTACACCTGGGGTCAGGATTTCAACGTGACGCTGGTGCCGGCCATGCGTTTCATTGTCGACTTCGGCCAGGCCGAACCGCTGATGGGCCAGAACGGCACAGGCCAATCCGGCAACCCGGCCAGCCCGAACTATATCGACAGCATCGACCCGTGGCTCAAAGGTCAATACATGAGCTTGCCGATGCAACCGCAGAACTTCGACAAGGTGTATGGCAAAACACGGTTGACCTTGGTGCCGGGCAAGTAACACGTAGAGCGATCGGTAAAGAGGGAGCTTGCGTCCTCGCTATCGATCGCTCTACTTTGGTGCGGCAAATTGTTCACGCCCGTTTTTGGGCACGATTCCTCTTCAGACGTGTCTTGAATCATCTTTTAAAACGCTTGTTCGGGACTCTGGTTCGGAAATTGCTACTTTCATAAGGTCTTACGCTTTCCAGTAACAATAATTTCGCGCCACAAGCGCTCAAATTGGTTCTTAGGGATTTAATAATGAAAAAAGCATTGCTGACCCTTTCTGCACTGGCGTTGTGCATGGCCGCTGGTTCCGCACTGGCCAAGGAATACAAAGAACTGCGTTTTGGTGTTGACCCTTCCTACGCTCCGTTCGAGTCCAAGGCGGCCGACGGCAGCCTGGTGGGCTTCGACATCGATCTGGGCAACGCGATCTGCGCCGAGCTGAAGGTCAAGTGCAAATGGGTCGAGAGCGATTTCGACGGCATGATTCCAGGCCTCAAGGCCAATAAATTCGATGGCGTGATCTCTTCGATGACCGTCACCGAAGCCCGCGAAAAAGTTATCGACTTCTCCAGCGAGCTATTCTCCGGCCCTACCGCACTGGTCTACAAGAAAGGCTCCGGCATTTCTGACGTGGCTTCGCTCAAGGGTAAAAAGGTCGGCTACGAACAAGGCACCATCCAGGAAGCCTACGCCAAGGCCGTACTGGACAAGGCTGGCGTGACCACTCAGGCCTACGCCAACCAGGATCAGGTCTACGCC
This sequence comes from Pseudomonas sp. 05T35, assembly GCF_056396605.1. Classification (NCBI taxonomy): domain Bacteria; kingdom Pseudomonadati; phylum Pseudomonadota; class Gammaproteobacteria; order Pseudomonadales; family Pseudomonadaceae; genus Pseudomonas; species Pseudomonas sp. 05T35. The sequence goes on along the minus strand of NZ_JBFTLU010000251.1, from coordinate 1,619 downwards.
GACCTGACTTCCGGTCGCCTGGACGCCTCGATCCAGGACATGCTGCAAGCCGAACTGGGCTTCTTGAAGTCGCCACAAGGCGCAGCTTATGAAGTCAGCAAGCCGGTCAACGATCCTTTGCTGCCAGCCAAAACAGCTGTCGGTATCTCGAAAGGTAACAAAGAGCTCAAAGCCCTTCTCGATAAAGGTATCAAAGCGTTACACGATGATGGCACCTACGCGACCATTCAAAAGAAACACTTTGGTGATCTGAATCTGTACAGCGGCAAGTAAGGCCCCGGCGCCCATCCTCGTGATGGGCGCTTTTTTCACGTTATCAGGTCGCAGATTTTATGTTCGAACAGCTGTTACAAAACCTCGGGCTTTCCGCCTTCAGCCTGCAGGGCTTTGGTCCGCTGCTGATGCAAGGCACCTGGATGACCATCAAATTATCGGTGTTGTCGCTGCTGGTGGCCGTGTTGCTCGGCCTGCTCGGCGCCACTGCCAAACTCTCCAGCGTCAAGTTGCTACGAGTTCCCGCCCAGGTCTACACCACCCTGATTCGCGGCGTGCCGGACCTGGTGCTGATGCTGCTGATTTTCTACAGCCTGCAAACCTGGCTGACCTCCCTTACCGACCTGATGGAATGGGAGTACATCGAAATCAACCCGTTCAGCGCCGGGGTCATCACCCTGGGCTTCATCTATGGCGCGTATTTCACCGAGACCTTTCGCGGCGCGATCCTCGCCGTCCCACGGGGTCAGGTCGAAGCCGCCACAGCTTATGGCCTCAAGCGCGGCCAGCGGTTTCGCTTCGTGGTGTTCCCGCAAATGATGCGCTTCGCCCTGCCGGGCATCGGCAATAACTGGATGGTGATGCTCAAGGCCACCGCGCTGGTGTCGATCATCGGCCTGGCGGACCTGGTCAAAGCGGCACAGGACGCCGGTAAAAGCTCCTATCAACTGTTTTACTTCCTGGTGCTGGCCGCCTTGATTTACCTGCTGATCACCAGCGCTTCGAACTTTGTCCTGCGCAGGCTTGAACGCCGTTATGCCGCCGGTGCCCGGGAGGCCGTACGATGATCGAACTTCTACAGGACTACTGGAAACCGTTCCTTTATACCGACGGTTACCACATTACCGGCCTGGCGATGACCATGTGGCTGCTCAGCGCCTCGATCTTCATCGGTTTCCTGGTGTCGATTCCGCTGTCGATTGCCCGGGTTTCCAACAAGCTCTATGTGCGCTGGCCGGTGCAGTTCTATACCTACCTGTTCCGTGGCACACCGCTGTATATCCAGCTGCTGATCTGCTACACCGGGATCTACAGCCTGGCGGCCGTCCGCGCACAACCGCTGCTCGATGCGTTCTTTCGCGATGCGATGAACTGCACCATCTTAGCCTTTGCCCTGAACACCTGCGCCTACACCACGGAGATTTTCGCCGGGGCGATTCGCAGCATGGCTCACGGCGAAGTCGAAGCGGCGAAAGCCTACGGTCTGACGGGCTGGAAGCTCTATGCCTACGTGATCATGCCGTCGGCGTTGCGTCGTTCGTTGCCGTACTACAGCAACGAAGTGATCCTGATGCTGCACTCGACCACAGTAGCCTTCACCGCCACCGTCCCGGACGTTCTGAAAG
>NZ_JBFTLU010000250.1:0-8096 GCF_056396605.1 Pseudomonas sp. 05T35 | reverse complement strand
GTATCAGGGCAATGAGTTCTGGGACTTCAGCCTGGTGGATCCGGACAATCGGCGACCGGTTGATTTCACCGTCCGCCAGCAAGCATTGCATACGCCGGTGGACACTCGACAGTTGCTGCACAACTGGCGTGACGGGCGCATCAAACAGGCGTTGATCGCCCACACGTTGGCGTTACGCGCGCGATACCCGCAACTGTTTCAGCGGGGCCGTTATCAAGCGTTGCAGGTGGTGGGCAGCCAGGCTGGGCGGGTATTGGCTTTCGCCCGCGAACTCAACGGCCAACGGGCGATTGTGCTGGTGCCGGTGCGAGTTGCGTCGCTGCTGGAAAGCAGTGCCACACCGCAAGTACCTGCCCTGCTCTGGGGCGATACCCGGGTCAAACTGCCGTTCACTGCCGCCGAAGAAAAGCTGAAGGGACTTTTTACAACAGGTGCAGTCACACACCACAAGGAATTGCTGATCAGCGCCGCGCTGGGAGATTTCCCGGTCAATCTGTTTATCCAGACTTGAGCTCAACTCAGGAGCATTGCGATGAGTACCGATGACAAACGCATTCGTGAATTTGCCTATCTGATCTGGGAGTCCGAGGGGAAACCCGAAGGCCAGGAGACGCGCCACTGGGAGATGGCGTGCAAGCTGGCAGAAGCCGAAGCCCTGGCCCCGACCAAACCTGCCCGAACCGCCAAACCCAATAGCGGCAAAACCAACAGCAGCAAAACCGCAGCCAGCAAGCCCCCGGCGACCAAGCCTAAAACCAAAGCCGCCACAACCGCCAAGGTGGTAACGCCACCGGGTGAAAAGCCGGTGACCGCAAAAAAGCCTCGAGCACCGCRCAAGCCAGCCGGTTGAGAGTGCCAGGCTCTGATTGACCGCGTGGCGAGCAGATTCGCCACTTCGGGGTTGGCTCGGCGTTGAGAAACCAGCAATGCCGGCGCCGACACCCAAGCCCAATTGCAGGAGCAATGATGACCACGCCAAAAAAAACCGCGCCAGCACCTCACGTCGAGGCCTCGCGAATCCGTGAAGGCTTGCCCTTCCCGCTCGGTGCGACCTGGGATGGTCTGGGGGTCAACTTCGCGATATTTTCGGCTAACGCCACCAAGGTCGAACTGTGTTTGTTCGACGACGCCGGTGAAGTCGAGCTCGAACGTATCGAACTGCCGGAATACACCGACGAAATCTTTCACGGCTATTTGCCGGACGCTCATCCGGGGCAGATCTATGGCTACCGGGTTTATGGGCCTTACGACCCGCAAAACGGTCACCGCTTCAACCACCATAAATTGCTGATCGACCCCTACGCCAAACAGTTGGTGGGGAAATTGAAGTGGTCCGAAGCCTTGTTCGGCTACACCATCGGCCACCCCGACGCCGACCTCAGTTTCGATGAACGCGACAGTGCGCCCTTCGTGCCCAAGTGCAAGGTCATCGACCCGGCGCACACTTGGGGCCATGACCATCGGGTCAATGTGCCGTGGGATCGAACGATCATTTATGAAGCTCACGTACGCGGCATCAGCATGTGTCACCCGTCCGTCCCGCAAGCGCTGCGCGGGACCTTCGCCGGGTTGATGGTCGATGACCTGTTGGAGCACATCCGCAAACTGGGCGTGTCGTCGGTGGAGCTGATGCCGATACACGCCTTCGTTAATGACCAGCACCTGCTGCACAAGGGCAGGACCTGAGCCACCCCTGTGTATTGCAAATGGTCACCGATTCGCTGCGTTACTGGGCCACCGAAATGCATGTCGACGGGTTCCGCTTCGACCTGGCGACCATCCTCGGGCGTTACCACGACGGTTTCGACGAGCGTCACAGCTTCCTCGTTGCCTGCCGCCAGGACCCGATCCTGCGTCAGGTAAAACTGATCGCCGAGCCTTGGGACATTGGCCCTGGTGGCTATCAGGTCGGCCATTTTCCGCCAGGCTGGGTCGAGTGGAACGACCGCTTCCGCGACACCGTACGCGCCTTCTGGAAAGGTGATGACGGCCAGCTCGCCGACTTCGCCGCGCGCATGACGGCATCGGGGGAGATGTTCAATCAACGCGGCCGCCGTCCCTACGCCTCGATGAACTTCGTCACCGCCCATGACGGCTTCACCTTGAATGACCTGGTCTCCTACAACGAAAAACACAACGAAGCCAACGACGAAGAAAACCAGGACGGTAGTAATCACAACCTGTCCTGGAATCACGGCGTTGAGGGCCCCACCGACGATCCCGAGATCAATGCGCTGCGCCAGCGGCAACTGCGTAACTTCTTCGCCACCCTGCTGCTGGCCCAAGGCACACCGATGCTGGTGGCCGGTGACGAATTTGCCCGAACCCAGCACGGCAACAACAACGCCTACTGTCAGGACAGCGAAATTGGCTGGGTCAACTGGGACCTGAGCGAAGACGGCAAGGCCTTGCTCAAATTCGTCAAACGCCTGATCAAGCTGCGCCTGGCCTATCCGATTCTGCGGCGCGGACGCTTTCTGGTGGGCAATTACAACGAGGATATTGGCGTCAAGGACGTCACCTGGCTGGCACCCGACGGCAGCGAAATGTCCACCGAACAATGGCAGGATAGCCACGGGCGATGCCTGGGCATGCTGCTCGATGGACGCGCCCAGGAAACCGGAATCCGTCGCAAAGGCGCCGACGCCACCTTGCTGCTGGTGGTTAACGCTCATCACGACATTGTCAATTTCCTGCTACCGGAAGTGCCTGACGGCGGATTCTGGACCTGCATGATTGACACCAACCAACCCTCGATTCAGGGCCAGGAGCGGTTCGACTTCAATCATCAGTATTCGGTAACCGGACGCTCATTGCTGCTGTTCGAGTTGCAGCATGAGGAGCAAGACTGATACGCAACTGCCAGCCTCATCGGCAGCGCTTTAGCAAGCCACTTCATAAAAAAACGCTCCTCAGGGCGGTGACGAGGCGACGAATGGTGATCTATGAGCAATACTCTGCTCGCAGCAATCCAGGGTTTGGAGCGCTGTGCCCTGTGATCATCCGGCCGCAAGGGGTCTGCGCCGGAGTGTTCAGCCTGCCGTAATACGTGTGACGGCACACCAGAACAAGGACGTATCGCCATGAAATCCAGCACCCTCGTCGACAGTAGTTTGCCTGTGCAGATCTGGAACACTGCCCRTCAACTGGACAATATTCCCGTCATCAGCACATCCACCCTTATCCCAGCAGGCGCTCGCGCGGTGGTGATCGCCCCGCATCCGGGTGATGAAGTCGTGACCTGCGGTGGCCTGCTGCAGCTATTCGCCACCCTTGGCCACCCCCTGCAATTGATCTCGATCACCGATGGCAGCGCCAGTCATCCAGGCTCGAACCTCTGGTCGGAGAAGCGCCTGAGTGTGTTCCGCCCACAGGAAAGCGTCGAAGCCCTGCGTCGCCTCGGTTTGCCCATGCATAGCCTGAAATGGATTCGCGGCGGTTTCACCGACAACGGGCTGGCCGAGCGTGAACTCCAATTGACACAATTCATCGCACGCTACCTGCGAGCGGGAGATGTAGTGTTCAGTACCTGGAGCGAGGACGGCATCATCGACCATGACACGGTAGGTCGAGCCACCGCAAAAGCCGCCCTTATGGTGGGCGCGAGTTTCAATGAAGTGCCGGTCTGGGCCTGGCACTGGCCCGCACGCGATCATGGGCTGATTCCCTGGCACCGTGCCCGCAAGGTTCGCCTCGACACCTGGACCGTCGCACGTAAATGCCATGCCACCCATGCGTACGCCAGCCAGCTGAACGGTGAACCGGAGATCGGCATCGCGCCGATGCTGCCCAGGGCGATCCTGGCGCGAATGCGTCAACCCTATGAAATCATTTTTGTATGACCGCGAAAGAGGTGATGCGTTGGCGCTGTTCAAAATGCTGATTTACAGGCCAATGCACCCGTCGCCCCCAATAAACAACAACTTAGATAATTACTAAATATCAGTCAGTTGCAGAGCCTAAATTAGACATACCACTCATCGTTCAATTTCTTGACGCAACGCCAACGGTCTTCTTAGCTAAACGTTACTACCCCCGGAAATACCTCCTGGGGCACGCCTTGAAAACCCGCTGAAGCGGGGCGGAGGGGTTTGCCTCAATGAAATCGGTCGCCCCTCATTCGGGGTAGGAGAGACGCCAATTAGAAATATGGCATGCKATTGCAAGGTAGCCCTCCATGAACACCTCCTTCATCCAACACGAGATCAAAATCACTCTGTACACCGTTTCCACTTCGTTGTTGCTGTGCACATCCATGGAGATTCAGGCGTCCTCTGCCGAGGACGAGGCGATACCCTGGTATCAGCAAGATGTCCCGGCGCTCAACCTCCCGACGCCTGATAGGGGTAACAGCATCCGCTATATCCGCAATCCCGGCCTTGATAATCAGTTGCTGACAGTCGAGCAAGCCGCTCCTTCTGCCTGGGATCGGGTTTATGGCCAGCCTGCCAGGAGCGCAGAGCGCGACGTCCTCAGCTCACCGTTTTCCGGCATGAGCGGTTCCGAGCTCAAGGCCCCGGCGTTGATTACCCTGCAAAGCAGCGGCGGCAGCACTCAGCGCGTTGGCCTGATGGGCGGTACAAACCAGTTTCAGGGCAATGGCAATGGCCTGTTGGCCAGCTCTGCCATTGTCGACCCGAACAACACCCTCAACGTGCAAGGCCCCAATCTTGGCGCCTATTGGAGCCTGACCGGCGCAAACGGCTGGCACGTGGATTTGACCGCCAGCGGTGGTCGGGTCAATGGCTACAGCCTCAATGACCAGGGCCAGCGCCAAGCCGCTGAAGGCACCGCCATGACCCTTTCGGTGCAAGGCGGGTTCCCCATCGGCATCAGCGAAAACTGGATAATCGAACCCCAGGCGGAACTGATCAACCAGCGTATTAGCCTGGCCACCCCGTATGCCGGTAGCGCCAATGCCTCATCCACCGACCTGACGTCCTGGAGCGGCAGGGTCGGTGCAAGCTTGAAAGGCAGTTACGCCATCAAGGGCCTGCCGATCGAACCCTATGTTCGTACCAATTTCTGGCATACGGTCAATACCTCCGACACTGTGACCCTCGGTCAGGTCGACAAGCTCAGCAGCAGCCGGAACGCGTCCTCGATCGAATTGGGACTGGGCCTGGTGGCTAGAGTCACACCCACTGTCAGCCTGTATGTCAGCGGCGATTACAACAGCGCGACCGTCAACAACGACTTGTATGGATTGATCGGCAGCCTCGGGGTGCGGATGCGTTGGTGACTGTCAGGGAGATTTGCGAACCGTAGGCGCACGGCTTGCCAGCGATGGCAGCCGTAAGATCGCCATCGCCGGCAAGCCGTGCGCCCACCGGTCGCGCGCAAAACAGCGCTGATTCAGGCTCTGCACGGCAAAAAACCTGAATATCCCCCAAACCAGCCCACAAAACCCAAAAAATCCCTGATCGCCGTTAGTCTCCACCCCCTGCGATGGATTAAAGTAACGCCCCCAGCCCTGGCGTTATTCGAACGCCTTTGCTCACCCTCTCCAGGAACAGTCATCGATGGAACATCGTGAAGCGCTGCTTGCGCTGCGAACCTTTCTTTCAACGCAGATTCTCGGCCAGGAAAAACTCATCGAGCGGTTGCTCATCGCTCTGCTCGCTGACGGCCACATGCTGGTCGAAGGCGCCCCTGGCCTGGCCAAGACCAAGGCCATCAAAGAGCTTGCCGAAGGTATCGAAGCACAATTCCATCGCATCCAGTTCACCCCCGACCTGCTGCCTGCCGACATCACCGGTACCGAAATCTACCGCCCGGAAACCGGCAGTTTCGTGTTCCAGCAGGGACCGATCTTCCATAACCTGGTACTGGCCGACGAAATCAACCGGGCACCGGCCAAGGTCCAGTCGGCCTTGCTCGAAGCCATGGGCGAGCGGCAGGTCAGCGTGGGCCGCAGCACGTATGAGCTGTCGCCGCTGTTTCTGGTCATGGCGACCCAAAACCCGATCGAGCAGGAAGGCACCTACCCACTGCCTGAAGCCCAGCTCGACCGTTTCCTGATGCACGTCAAAATCGGTTTCCCGGACGCGGCCGTCGAGCGGCGCATCCTGCAACAGGCCCGCGGTGAAGCGCTGCATGGCGAAACCAAGCCCGAGCGGCGGATCAGCCAGCAGGCGATATTTGCTGCACGCAAGGAGATCCTTGGTTTGTACATGGCCGACGCCGTGGAGGAATACCTGGTGCAGCTGGTCATGGCGACCCGTACGCCGGGCAAGTTCGACCCGGAAATGTCCGAGTGGATTGCCTATGGCGCCAGCCCGCGTGGCTCCATCGCCCTCGACCGCTGCGCCCGTGCTCACGCCTGGCTGGCCGGTCGCGACTTCGTCAGCCCCGAAGACATTCAAGCGGTGCTGTTCGACGTGTTGCGCCATCGCATCATTCTTTCCTTCGAAGCCGAAGCCGCTGGCATTGACCAGGACCGCGTGGTCCAGCGGATTCTCGACGTCGTTGCCGTCGCTTGACCCCGATGACCAAGCCGCTTGCGCCCGAACCGGGTATCCGTGTCAGCCTCTCCGAGCTGATCGAGATGCGCCATCGCGTGCGCGAAGTGCAGTTGTTTTCCACGCCGAGCCAGCGCAGCCCGCTGATTGGCCTGCACCACTCCAAACTGCGCGGGCGTGGCGTGGACTTCGATCAGGTGCRGGTCTATCAGGCCGGCGATGATGTGCGAACCATCGACTGGCGCGTCACCGCACGCACCCAGGAACCGCACACCAAGCTGTTTCACGAAGAGCGCGAACGGCCGATTTTCATCATGGTCGAGCAAAGTCGCCGCTTGTTCTTCGGCTCGGGGCTGATGTTCAAATCGGTGTTGGCCGCACAAGCCGCGAGCCTGATCGGATGGGCTGCACTGGGACACAACGACCGCGTTGGCGGGCTGGTGTACGGTGACAACGAGCACTACGAAATCAAACCCCGGCGCAGCAAGCAAAGCCTGCTGCAACTGCTCAACCGCATGGTACGTGTCAACCAGTCCCTCACGACCGAAAGCGAGCCGGATCGCGACAGCCTGGGCATGGCCTTGCGCCGCGCTCGCGAAGTACTGCGCCCCGGGAGCCTGGTGATCGTGATCTGCGACGAGCGCGCCTTGTCCGAAGGCGCCGAGCAGCAACTGAGCCTGCTGTCGCGCCACTGTGACTTGCTGTTGCTGCCGGTCTCCGACCCTCTGGACCACGCCCTGCCCGCTGCCGGTTTACTGCGTTTCGCCGAGCGAGGGGCGCAACTTGAACTCGATACGCTGAACGTCGACCTGCGCCAAAGTTATCGCGCCCAGGCTGAAGCCCGTATCGCCCACTGGGAATTGCTGGCGCAGAAACTGCGCGTGCTGTTAATGCCGCTGAGCACTCAAAGCGAAATGGTCGAACAATTGCGTGAGTACCTGAACCCGAAACGTCCGGGCAAAAGCCAATGAACAGCCTCGATCAACTGCAACCCCTGATGACTCCGCCGCCCATCGAGTTCTGGCCGCCGGCACCGGGCTGGTGGCTGCTATTGGTGCTGCTGCCACTGATCGGCTTTGGCCTGTGGCAACTGCGTCGCTTTATTCCCGTCAAGCGCTCTATCGTGCGCGCCGAACAGCCGTTGGACCCGGTGCGTCTGGCGGCGTTGGCGGAACTGGCGCAGATGCCCAAACCCTATGACGGTGCGCCCGCCGGTGCCTGGTTGCAGCAACTCAACGGGCTGCTCAAGCGTCTGTGCCGCAACCATTACCCCTACAGCCAGAGCCACACCCTGAACGGTCGTAAATGGCTGGCGTTTCTCGACAACCGGTGCCCGGCCGCCGGCCTGACACGCTGGATGATTCTGGTTGAAGGCGCTTACAAACCGGAATGCAAACTCGACGACAAGGCCATCGCCGGCCTGACACAAGCCGTCGACACCTGGATTCGCAAGCATGTTTGAGTTCGCCTGGCCATGGATCTTCGCCCTGCTGCCACTGCCGTGGCTGATGCGGGTTGTGCTGCCGGTCGCTGACAGCGGCGAACCGGCGCTCAAGGTCAGCTTTCTGTCCGACCTTGAAGGCCTGGCCCGGCGTCGTGCGCGTGCCAACCTGCCGACCTGGCGCCAGCAAGCAC
>NZ_JBFTLU010000249.1:0-6439 GCF_056396605.1 Pseudomonas sp. 05T35 | reverse complement strand
GAGACAGGGTTCACGACTGCTTCGCAGCCGAACGCAGCCTCGCGGGCTCGGCAGCTGCTACAGGGAATGTGCCTGGCCGGAAATTTCTTAACTTGCGGGCATTCGGGCAAGTCCCCTCGCCTGCGTTACAATCGGCGCCCTTTTCAACTTCACCAAGGATCCTTCATGTCCGGGCTTGAACTGTTTGCCGCCGCACTCGGCGTGATTGCCGTCTGGTTGACGGTCAAACAGAACCCCTGGTGCTGGCCGATCGGACTGGCCATGGTGCTGCTCTACAGTTGGATCTTTTTCGAGGTGAAGCTGTATTCGGACATGCTGCTGCAGGTGATTTACGCCGGCTTGCAGCTCTACGGCTGGTGGCAGTGGACCCGTGCCGGCGAAGCGCAACATGGACGGCAAGTCACGCAGCTGGATGGCCGTTCGATGTGGGCAGGGTTGGCCGTCGGTGCCGTCGGCAGCTTGCTGCTGGGCGCGGCCATGGCTCATTGGACCGATGCCGCGCAGCCCTGGCTGGACGCAGCATTGACCGGTTTCAGTCTGGTGGCGCAACTGTGGATGGCGCAAAAACGCCTGCAATGCTGGCCGTTGTGGATTGCCGTCGATGTGATTTTCGTCGGGCTGTTTATCTACAAGGGCTTGTACCTGACGGCTGCACTGTATGGTCTGTTTACGCTGATCGCCGTGCAAGGCTGGCGCGAATGGCAGGCCGATCCGGCGTTGCGCGCATGAAGGTCCTGGTACTCACCGGCCCGGAGTCCAGTGGCAAAAGCTGGTTATCGGCAGAGCTTCAACGCCACTTTGGTGGGTTGCTGGTGGGTGAATACGTACGTTACTTCATCGAACAGAACCCGCGTGATACCTGCCTTGCCGATATCCCGCAGATTGCCCGTGGTCAAATGGCCTGGGAAGACAGCGCCCGGGCCCAGCGCCCTGCACTGCTGATTCTCGACACTCACTTGCTGAGCAATGTGCTGTGGAGCCAAACCCTGTTTGGCGAATGCCCCGCCTGGATCGAAGACGCGCTGCTGGCCAGGCAGTACGACCTGCACCTGCTGCTGTCTCCCGAATCGGTTGACTGGACGGATGACGGCCAACGCTGCCAACCGGATCTGAACCAGCGCCTGGCGTTCTTCAACGCGACAAAAGCCTGGCTGGAACAACACCAGCAAAGACTGCAGGTCATCAACGGCGATTGGGCCGAGCGCCGTCGTCAGGCCTTTGCGGCRGTGGAGCAATTGCTAACGCCGTGAAAGCACCTGTATTTGAGGGGGCATGTGTCCGTTCTTGAAACACTCCAGTGCCGTGTAACAGCCCTATCAACGGCCTTCATCCTCTTGTCATGCTGACTGTTAAGTCATTGGTACACTCGCCCGCAAACACTTGATTTAGAGCTTTTCGACCGATGAGGCCGGCTCGCGATGGCGGGCACTGTCTCACGGTTGATACAGCTCAAACATCCCCCTGCCTGCCCTACCCCATAACGTATTGAATTCAATCAATAAATAAAAAGCGGCACAGCTTCTGCTCTCTCCTTCACAACGCTGACCAAGGCCAGCGCACAAAAGACGAGGGAGTGCCGACGTGGAGACAATCGATAAAGGCTTTATCCGCCTCCTGCTGATCGGATGTGCGTTCAGCTCTGTCATCAGTCTGCCTGTCCAGGCCGCCGATGGAATCATCGTCATCCAGCGGGAAGTCCAAACGCGTAACGCGACTCGCCGCCCCATGGTTCCCGACCCCAGCCCCCTGACCGTCAATGCCAACCCGTCCAAACAAGTCATCAGTGCAACCAATGAACTGTCGGACAGTGACATTTCCGGCATCAGCAGCGGTGCAAGCATCGCCGGCACGATCACTCAAGCCACCGGCACGCTGAGCGGCAACATCAATGGTCAGACACAACTGCCCGGCTTGTCCGCAGGACATTCCGCAGGCTCCGGCAACGGTATTGCCAACAGGATCGACGGCACCATCCAGCAAGGCCTGGGCAGTCTGAATGTTATCGGGGGGACAATGAAATGAATCGCACTCTGCTGATTCTGGCCATGTTTTGCAGTACGCCGACCTTTGCCCAACCGCCTGTCATCGATACGGCCACCATCGACAACTCCGGCAGTCAGTACCAGGGCAACTTCTCGGTCAACCAGGCGGCCGGCGATCAGCAACAACAGGCCAACGCCCGAGCCATCGCCATTGACACCGACGCCAGCGCCACCACGCAGATTCGCCAACGGTTGCGTACTCAAGTCGATCCCAGGATCGATGCCCAATCAGCAATTAAAGGCAACGCCTTCAGTAACGGCAATGGYGTACTGGGGGTCAACCAGAGTTCGGGCGCCAGCAACCAGCAAGCCAACGCCCTGCGGATAAGCATCAGTGCTACGCCGCAAAGTATCGACGACAGCGTCCTCAAGCAACAGAACGTGGCGCTGCTCAACAACTCCGATTCAACGGATCTTACTCCTGGCCATCGCCAGGTCGCTACCAGCGACCAGGCCTTCACCGGTAGCCGTGGGGTGATCCAGTTGAATCAGAGCGCCGGGGTGGGAAACCGAACGGCCAACACCCTGAGCGTACGGGTCGCGGATTGACCCAAAAGGTAAAAAAACAACACTTAACCTAAAAATAAAGTACGGAGAATCAGCATGAAACCCTCAATGGCACTCAAGCCTCTGGTTTTCGCAATCGCTGCGGTAATGGCTATTGCTGTACAAGCTGGCCAGCGTGATGACGAGCATCATCATCGTCATCACGTAAATCCAAAAGACACCACCAATGCCGGCGCCACTGCCAACGMCACGGACAAACAAACCAGCACTGGCAACTACATCAGCAATGAAGGGACTAAAAACACTGCCAACATGACCAATTCGGCCACGGGCGCCTCCGGTAACGTGGGTGTCAACGTTGCAGCAGGCGACGGCAACCAACAAGACAACGCTGCCGCCATTGCCAGCGGTGACGGCTCGTTTGTCTTCGGGTCTGTGGTAGCAACCGCCAAAGTCACGCAAACCCAAAGCAACAACGAGGTCTACAACCAATCCACCAACAACAGCGCCAATATGAGTGGTTCGGCTAACGGCGGCAGCGGCAACATGGGCATCAACATGGCTGCTGGCGACCTTAACCAACAGAAAAACACCATGGCGATCGCTGTGTCTGGCGGCAAGCACGCGACTGCAACCGCGAGTGCCGACCAATCAGGCCCAGGCCTGAGGGTGGATAACGACGCCGATCGGACCTACCGCCTGGATACGCTGTCGCGTACCGTCTCAGCCAGCGGTCATCAGTCTTTCAGCKAGGCATCCAAATCGCACTCTGCTTCGGACTTTACCAAGCGCTTGGATACCGCCTTTGCTACGCACGAAGCTACGAAATCTGCTTCGAGCTCTGCCAGCGCCTCTGCCAGCGCCGCTGCCAGCGCCGCCGCCAGCGCCGCTGCTTCGCATGCTGCTTTGAAAGCTAGTCTGGATGTGGACGTGGATGTGGACGTTAGCTCTAGCAGGACTAATGGCTGGCACACCAGCAGCAGGAGTGCGACTTTCGACGCCGATATCGACGCATCGCTCGCCGCATCGATCGACAAATCGCGCAGCGCATCGAACAGCGCATCGCACAGCGCATCGAGCAGCGCATCGCGCAGCGCATCTAGCAGCGCATCGCGCGACGCATCGGGCAGCGCATCGTTCGCCGCTTCTGGCAGTGAATCGAAAGATAAATCGCAAAGCTTCAGCGAGTCCAGCGCCTTTGACTTGAGCAACACCGTGTCCTGGCAAGTGCTGACCCCAACTGGCTGGGCAAACCCTGTGACCAACACTGCTAACCTGAACGGTTCGGTGAATGGTGGCAGTGGCAACCTGGGCGTCAACGTGGCTGCCGGTGCTGGCAACCAGCAAAGCAACTCGCTGTCCATTGCATCCGGTTGCAGAACCTGCCTGTAAACCTGGCTCCAGTGTCTGGAGAGCCCCCTTCGGGGGGCTTTTTTTCACTCTTGCACGAGGGCTACCGATCATGCGCATTTTCGCCCTGGCGTTCCTGGTTTTTCTGGCTGGTCTGAGCGAAGCGGGACAAATGCCGCTTTCCGTCTTGCCCGGCGGAGCGGTCGTTTTCAAACCGGTCCAGAGCATGCGTGAGCGCAAATTTGCCGACCTGGTCCAACAAAAAACCGACTTCAGCTGCGGTGCAGCTTCCCTGGCGACCGTATTGCGCCAGGCCTATTGGCTGGACGTAACCGAGGCACAAATCATCGAAGGCATGCTGGCTCACTCCGACCAGAATCTGGTCCGCGTCCAGGGCTTCTCCATGCTCGACATGAAGCGTTACGTGGAAAGTATCGGCATGCGGGCCCGTGGTTATCGGGTAACGCCGGAAACTCTGACCAGCGTCGCCATTCCGGTGATCGTGCTCATGGACATCCGCGGCTACAAGCACTTCGTGGTCATGCAAAAAGCGGAGAAAGACTGGGTGTATATCGGTGATCCGGTACTCGGTCACAGACGCTTCAAGTTCGACGATTTTGTCAAAGGCTGGAACGGCATCATCTTCGCCGTCATAGGCCAGGGCTACGACAAGACCAACGTCTTGCGCGATCCACCTTTGCCACTGACCGCCAAGAACCGCATCAACACCTTCAGCCCGGTACGGGATGCAGAATTGATGGATTTCGGGTTCATCCAGAGCGACTTTTTCTAATGACAAGGGAGCACGAAGCTCCGGGAGTATCCAATGAAGACTCCATACTGGCTGGCCGTCGTTTGCCTGGCCGCCAGCCTGCCAACACAAGCACTCACGTTCAAACCGATTGAACTCAAGGATCAGGAGTTGGCGACCCTTCGCGGCCGGTATGTCATGCCTGGCCGGATCATCAGTTTCGGGATTGTCATGACCAGCACCTGGCAAAATGCCAGCGGCGAAGTGATCGGGGCAACCTCCTCGATGCAGATTCAGGAATCGACCATCAAGCCGCAGTTCTATGTGTTGATGATCGACAAGAAAGGTGATGGTTCACCGGTCTCCCAAGGTTCCGGCAATGTCAGCGGCGGCGCCGGCCTCAGCACCACCCAGGGCGTAACTCAGGTCGTGCGCGCCGCTGGCGACTACAACAGCGCCTACAACAATGTCGCCATCAACGTCAAAGAAGCCAACCAGGCACCACAAATGGATACCCAGGGCCAGCCATTGGCCGCCGGTACGACCCTGTCTGCGTCCAACGGTGCCGGCACCTTCAGTATGTCGTCGAGTAACACTGGCGTGCAGTTGAGCATCCAGGCCAACAACAATCAGGGCAGTACCGTGCAACGCCTTGCCCAGGGCGGCCTGATGCAGAACGCGACCTTGCTCGGCGGAAGAAACCAGGTGAACAACCTGACGTCCCTCAATGTTGTCCTGCGCAATAACCTGCCGACCGTCGGGGCGCTGGACTGCAATCTGGACCAACTAAAAGGCCTACGCACTCTCGGATACTGATCTACGCTGAGTCTCATCGAATGAAGTCAGAAGGGACGACAAACCCATGCACAGATCTTTTACGTTCAGAGCTGTCGTTTGTTTGAGTACCCTGGTCCCGGCCACTTTGCTGCAAGCAGCACCGGACCCCCAGGTAGAAGCCTTAAAACAAGAACTCATGGAGCTGAAACAGCGTTACGAAGCACAACAAAACGCGCTGATGGTACTTGAGCAGCGCGTTAAACAAGTCGAAGAAACACCAGCTACACCTGCTCCCAAGCGCCTGACCCGCTCCCCTGCCGAACAGACCAAAGGCGCCAAGGTCGTGGCCACGGGCGCCCCAGGSAGCACTTCGTATGGGCAGTCGCTCAAGGACGACTCGGGACCTGCGCAAAGCGTGTCCAACCTGTATGACGAAGCCAGCGGCTTCTTCGGCGGGGGCAAGTTCAGTTTCGAAACGGGCATGACTTATACCCACTATGACACCCGTGCGTTGGTGCTCAATGGATTTCTGGCTCTTGACTCGATTTTTCTCGGCAACATCAACATTGACCGCATCAAGGCCGACAACTGGACCCTGGACCTGACAGGCCGCTACAACGTGGCGCAACGCTGGCAGTTCGACATCAACGTCCCGGTCGTCTATCGAGAATCGACATACTCTTCTGGTGGTGCAGGAGGCGCAGCCCCGGTCTCATCCGACGCCACCGTCAAGCGCGATCCGACCATAGGCGATGTCAACTTTGGTGTTGCCTACAAGTTCCTGGATGAATCGGAAAACCTGCCCGACGCGGTCGCCACTCTGCGAATCAAGGCGCCGACCGGCAAAAATCCGTACGGAATCAAGCTGATCAAGGACCCGGGCAACGACAATTTGTCGGTACCTCAGTCACTCCCTACCGGCAACGGTGTCTGGTCGATTACCCCGGGTATCTCACTGGTCAAGACCTTCGACCCTGCCGTGCTCTTCGGCAGCCTGTCCTATACCTACAAC
>NZ_JBFTLU010000248.1:0-6453 GCF_056396605.1 Pseudomonas sp. 05T35 | reverse complement strand
GAATCTCTCTCACCTGCAAACCAAAGATTTACTCAAGCTTCAATCTGAAGTAATTGGCGAACTCAGAAGTCGTGGGATCCTGAGAACAATGAACAATCCTGTCGGCGACTATGCCGAGTGGCTGGTTGCTTCCGCTCTGGATTTGAAGCTGACCTCAAACTCAGCCGCAGGCCATGACGCGGAGTCCGGAACAGGCAAAAAGATTCAAATAAAGGCACGCCGTGTAAGCCACAACAACAATTCCAGACAGCTCGGCGCAATACGCAATCTGGATAAAGGCGATTTTGACGAGCTAGTTGCAGTGATTTTTAATGAATCTTACGAAGTAGTTGAGGCCGTATCGATACCTCACTCCATCGTAAAGAAATACAGCACGTACAGATCGCACGTGAATGCACACATTTTGCACCTTCGCGGAGCATTGCTTTCCGACAGCGGCGTTCAGGACATTAGTGCGAAGCTAAGCATTTTCAGCAATGCACACGCGTTGCTCGCAGAGGCCGCCGGAGCCGCACCAGCGGCTTGATCGTCCACGCCCTCCATAGCGGTTCCGCTTAATGGAATACCCCCCAAGGAAAGATCCCTGCGACTATGAAAGAAGAAACCCGGCTCGATGGCCGGGTTCAGGTATTCGTGTGCGTGTTGCGTGAATTGCGCACTATGGGAAAAGTACGCGCAATTCCCCGTCATGTCAATATATTTATGCCGCCTCTTCTTCTTTTTCCGCGTGTATCACCTGCCATACCGGTTGTTGTGCCTGAATATCCACTTCCTTGATGACTTCTTTCAGGGATTCCCACAGATCCAGCCAGTCACGCGTCCAGTTCTTTGGGTCAATCGTCACGCCGAAGAAGGTTTTCATCTCAGCGGCGACCCGGGCCGGCCCCCACTCCGCCGCCCCGACGACCTCACCCTTGTACGATTGCAGGGCCAGGGTCACCAGGTACTGCGCCTTCACGCGCTTTGCCGAAGTGAGGTCTGGCAACTTGGCGTGGGCGGTGATCAGCAGAACGGCGTTCATGACGTGGCGCATGGTCATTGCCGGGTGGTAGAGGTAGTGCCCGAACTGCTGCACCTGGAACGGCAGCGTGTCGATGGCGCGCAAGACCTTGCCGATGGTGGCCAGGTGCGCGGCGCGGGCGGTGGACCGACCAATCGGCGTGCGGCGGGTCTCGCTGATGCTGATCTTCTGCCGAACGATCTGGATGCGCTCCTCCTTGTCCTCGCCCAGGGCGGCAAATACGGCCTCATGGCGGCGCATGCGGTTGCCCTTCTGTACTGGAGCCGACTCCGCTTTCTCGATTGCCACAGCGCTGATCGACGCGTTCGATTCGTGCTGCGACTCAGTCCATACCTGTCTTGCGTTGATCAGCCTCATGCTGCTTCCCTCTTCAGTTCTCTGGTCTTTGCCCGGTAATTGGCCTTGATGGTTTTCAACTCTTCGATGGTGTAACGCTTCGGCTCATGCGGTCCCTCCAGCCACTCAACACGCTCAGTGCCGATGCGCTTAACCAGCTCAATCCGGTAATTCACGATGTCGCCGGACTTGTGGTTATTGCAGGGTGCGCACTGTTTCCAGACGTTCAGCGGCTCGAAGCGCAGTTCGGGATTCGCTCCCACAGTGCGATAGTGCCCGGCGTGCCATTGACCCTGGTGATGCCGGCCGCAACTCACGCATGGCAGGGCTGCATCACGCGCCCTCACCCATTCGTTGAACACGGCCTGCGTTTCCTTTAGGTACTGCGCCCGGCTCTTGAGCTTTACCCGCTTCTCGCGGATCTCTGCCCGCTCCTGGCGCGCCAGTGATTTACGGGCCTTCTCCTTGTTGGCGTTGGTGATCGCAATGGCGCACGGGACGCCACAAGCGGCCTGCAATTCTCTAACCGGAACAAACTCGGTCCGGCATTCGGCGTTTTTGCACTTCTTCTTTCGGAACACTCGCGGGGGACTTAGCGAAACCCGATTTCTTGATCAAGCGGCCGCCTCCCACTGTTCAGGCATCTGCCCTTTCGGCTCACTCCAGGTGACGCCCTTCTCGGCGCCGAAGACGTACATGCACTCGATCACGTCGCCCAACTCCTGGACGCTCATGCGCTTGGTGCTGACACCGAGCATCACCACCCATCCGTTGACGCCCTGGGCCATTCGGATTTCTTGACGAGCCGCCGCCGTCATCAGCGCTTTCCAGTCCTCGCTGTCCAGGCGCTGCATCAGGCCGTTGACCGGCCACTCCACCTGGCGCGAGATGTCGCCGAGCATTGCCCAGAGCTTGGCGTTCTGTTCCAGCGTGCGACGGGACTTCACGGGCCGGACGATGATCTCGACGGCGCCGGCGGCGGAAAGCTCGGTGGCGAACAGATACGCGACCTTGAACACTTCACGAATGCGGTTTGAGCCGGCTGACCAGAAGTGGCGCGGTTTAAGGATTACGCTACCCATGGGCTAACTCCCTGCTGCCACGCTGCGTCTCACGCTTGATGTTCAATCGAGCCAGCAGCTGCACGCGCGCTGCGTCGCCTGAAGTTGGAATCCCCTGAATTTCAAGCAGTCGCACCTGACGCTGGGCACCGAACTCCTCGGCCAATTCAACTTCCGATTTCTGGCTGTCATGGCCAATGCCGATCGCGATGTCCTCCAGCGGAAGCCCATCGACCAGCCTGCGGATGGTGATGTCGTAGGCACGGTCAAACACCTTGCTGGCCTTTTCCGATACCAGGTCCGCGAGGTTGTGCATCTCGCATTGCAGTGCGGCGTGACGCACGGCCGGATGCGACCATTCGCGAGAAGTGCGGCGAGCCGGGTGCAGGTTCAACAGCGCTTCACGAAACGCCTTGTCGTGCGATGGAATGCCCATCATCGCCGGCGTCGGCAAACACCACTTGATGAACTTGCCCACACTCGGCGCGAAGTCCGTCCCGCTCTGGCGGCAATTCTGCAGGCCGTACCGGATCTGCTCCAAGGTGTTGATCTCGGCAACGATGAAGGCCTTGGTCCAGCTGCGTTTGGCTGCGCGCAGGGCGTCGTCGTCGGGCCAAGCCTGCCTCCATGCCGGGAAAATCGCCTGCAACTCCTTGAACAGGGCGTTGACCACTTCCACGGTGCCGGACGGCAAAGTCTTGGGCATGACCGGCATGGGTGCCGGCTGATAATCCGCAATGGCGGACCTCAGGTCCGTGGTGGCGCCGACGATGCTCATCAACTGCGCGGCGCTTCTTGGCCGTTTAGGCTTGTTGCTCATAGGCCGCCACCGATGTCATTCGCCCATGTCTGGTCATCAAAGTCTGGGCCGTTCGCCTGACGCTGCGGCCGAAGCTGATGGACATTGCTGCCCGCGGGGGCCGGCACTGGCACTTCGTCTTCCCAGCGCTTGCCATTGAGCCACGTCGAGGCGTGCGGGATGAATTGGCCGTTGTCCTTGGTCCAGTCGACGCTGAGGCTCTGCGCGCCCAAGGCTTGGAYCATGGCCTCAAAAAGTTCTACGGACAGATCAAGCTTGTCCCAGGCCTTGCGCGCAGCGTCCTTACTCACCTTGCGGGGATACAGCGCCCAGAACCGTGCGAACAGCTCCGCAGGATCGACTGCATCATCGCCAAAAGGCTTTTGATCTTTCTCTTCTCTTCTCTTCTCTTCTCTGGTCCGCTTTTTGTCCGCATCACTAGCGGACATATTGCGGACAGACTCACCATTGCGAGTATTGCGCTTGCGCTCATTGTCATTGGCGCGGCGCTTCGCACTCTTGCCGTTGTGCTCGTCAAAGCGAGGCATTACAAGGCTTCCACAGTCATCGAGGGCCACCCACTCAACGTCAATCATGGCCTGCGTGAAGCCTGGCCAGCCAATGACCGCATCCATTGCATCTGTGGTGTAACCGACCAACACGCCATCATCACAATGGGTGTCAAAGATGCTCCAAGCGATGTGCAGTCCGCCGATGATCCGAAGTCTGTCCGCTTGCAATGCGGACACCATGCGGAAAACTTTCGGATGGGTCTGAAGGTCGATGCGCATTTTTATCCAATCTCCAGCCATTACGCGGCTTCCTGTGTGGTGATGGCTACGTCATAACGCTCGACAGCACGAACGGCCAGCTTCAGCTTGCGCTTGGCTGTGTTGACGGCTTGACGGGCGTTGCAGCGAGCGATGTAGAGGTGACGAGTCGCGTCGATAACCGGAAGGAACTCTTCGACCTCCGGGTTGATTGGGCGGCGATCGTCAAATGGGCGGCCATGCTCTTCGAAGAAGTCGGCGTAACCTTGGTCAAGACGGCGCTGAGCTTCGGCAAGATCGTCGAGAGCGGATTGATGAGTCATCGCACGATCGGCAACGCGGAGAGACAGCTGAAGGCGCTCGGTGGTGATCACTGCGCACCTCCCAGCAGATCGGCTTCGCGGCGAGACCACATAGCCTGAAGTTTTGTTAGTCCCTTACCGGTCACCCGAGGAGTGACCACCGTCGTTTTGCCGTTCTCCGGATGTTCAAAAGTACTGAGCTTCGAGGTCAGGTAACCGGATTCAATAGGGCCTTGCATGGGTTCGTTCTTGCGGATAGTGACCCAGCGGCGTTGACGCAAGAACGCCATCAGGCGGTTCTGCCCAGTGCCGATCAGCTTTGCAGCTTCAGCCACCGAGTAGGTTTCGTGCGTGACAGTCACGGCATCGAAGAAACCCACCTTCGGCGCGTCGGCGGCGACCTTCTGCTCGAGCATCAGGTTTTCGTGGGACAGCTCAGAGTTGTCCGCTTCCAGAGCTACGACTTTTTTCACGTTGTCGGTGAGCAAGACAAGCAAGGTGCGCGGATCGTTTAGGGCGGCGGCATAGTCGAAGGCTGGCTTGGCATGAACCAGGCTCCAGAATTCCTTAACGAGGCGCTTTTTGAACTCACGAACAATCGGGCTGTTGCGCATATAGGTGAGGATGAGCGTCGACTGCTGCTCGTTGAGAATGGCAAATTCAGTATCTGCGCCGCCGTGCTGGCCGGCTGGTCTTGGCTGGATTTCAAATCCGAGCAAGCCGAACTCTTCCAGATCAGCCTGATACGTGCGAACAAGCTTGATAACGCTTGCGTGATCGACGCTGCAGCCAGAAGCAATTGCCAGGGTCGTAGTGACGGCCTCGCCATCTATAAGGGTGACGATTTCAGTACGCGACACGTTTTGCGAATTCTGAAAACGTGTCGCGACATGGATCGGGGTATTGCTTGAAATGGGCTGGCTCTGCATAATCGGGTCTCTCTAGTTTTGCGAATCAGCCGACCTCTCCGTCGGCTTTTTTGTGTCTGGAATTTGAGTACTGGATGAATCAACAGCGACTTCGGGTTTCTATCCGCGGAGGCCGGCAGGGCCGATACTGGCTACATGGATCGGCGGACAGGGTTTCGCTTCAGGCGGCCATCTCAGCCCAGGGGAATGACGGGCAAAGTTCCTCCCTCTTCACCTCGCCATTTGTGAACGTCTCAATCTGAATTGCTCTTGCTGCCGGAACCGGTCGATCTCCTGAACACCACTGGCTAACAGTTGGAGTTCGAACATCAAGACGGCTGGCTAGCGCTGTTTGGCTGCCCAAAATACCGGCTGCCTTTCGAACCGCTTCTGCTGGTGTCATGGGGGTTTCTCCGTTTTGTCATGCGCAAAATATAAGGCATTAGCTAATCTATAACAAGCCATTGCCTACTCGGCTAATGGATAGGCTTAATTAGGCAATGCTTACAGGATCGGAATTAGGCGCAGCCATCGAGCAAGCTCGGGTCGCCAAAGGCGTTACAAAGAAGAAGCTCGCCGAAGATTTCGGCGTGGCGGGCCCGTCTGTCCAAGGCTGGGTAAAGAMGGGGCGAATCGACAAATCAAAGCTCATGGAGCTGATCGAGTATTTCTCGGACGTTGTGAAGCCGGCTCACTGGGGCTTGAGCGATCGCATGGGCGATATTCTTACGACCCCCGGGGCTGAGCTCGAGCCGAAACCCAAAGCGCGAGTCGATATTCACTTGTCCGACATCAGGCCATGGGACGAAAAAACGCCCCTTGGCGATGACGAAGTTGAGGTCCCGTTTTTGCGTGAGGTCGAACTATCTGCCGGATCGGGCCGCTTCGCTATCGAAGAGGACGGGGGCGAGAGCTTGCGCTTTCGAAAGAAGAATCTGCGCGAGAATAACGTTCAGTTTGACAAGGCCAAATGCGTGACCGTCCGGGGAAACAGCATGCTGCCGGTGCTTCGCGACGGCGCAACTGTTGGCGTCAACCTCGGCAAAACCGGATTGAGCGACGTAATCGACGGCGATTTGTATGCGCTCAACCATAATGGCCAGCTGAGGGTTAAGCAGCTGTACCGCCTTCCGGCAGGTCTTCGGCTGCGCAGCTTTAACCGCGACGACCATCCCGACGAGGACTACACCTTCCAGCAAATGCAGGATGAGCAAATGCACATCCTTGGGCATGTGTTCTGGTGGGCGATGTACGCC
>NZ_JBFTLU010000247.1:0-11442 GCF_056396605.1 Pseudomonas sp. 05T35 | reverse complement strand
GGGTTATTTCGCGGCTACACCTAGGATCAGTCATCACCATTGCGATCAGGTCGCGTCATGGACTTCATTCTGTATGCGGTGCCGTTTTTCTTCGTGTTGATTGCCGTCGAGCTGCTGGCGGACCGCTGGCGCGGGGTGCGTAATTATCGCCTGGCCGATGCGATCAACAGCCTCAGCACCGGCGTGTTGTCGACCACCACCGGCCTGCTGACCAAAGGTGTGGGGCTGGTGACCTACGCGTTTGCCCTGAAGCATCTGGCATTGTTCGAGCTGTCGGCCGAGAGCGTTTGGGTCTGGGTGTTCGCCTTTGTCCTTTATGACTTCTGCTACTACTGGCTGCACCGCATGGGGCATGAGCGCAACATACTCTGGGCGGCGCATTCGGTGCATCACCAAAGCGAGGACTACAACCTCTCCACGGCGTTGCGCCAGACCAGCACCGGGTTCCTGCTGAGCTGGATTTTCTACCTTCCGATGGCGGTGCTCGGCGTGCCGCTAATGGTGT
Source organism: Pseudomonas sp. 05T35 (assembly GCF_056396605.1). Taxonomy (NCBI): domain Bacteria; kingdom Pseudomonadati; phylum Pseudomonadota; class Gammaproteobacteria; order Pseudomonadales; family Pseudomonadaceae; genus Pseudomonas; species Pseudomonas sp. 05T35. Next base: position 10,937 of record NZ_JBFTLU010000247.1, on the reverse strand, counting down.
TCGTCAGCGTCGCGGCGCTGAACCTGCTGTACCAATTCTGGGTTCACACCAAACACATTCCCAAGCTCGGCTGGTTCGAATGGTTCTTCGTCACGCCCTCCAACCATCGGGCTCACCATGCGCAGAACGCGCTCTACATGGATCGCAACTACGGTGGGGTGTTCATTATCTGGGACCGGCTGTTTGGTTCGTTCCAGGAAGAGGACGACAACGAACCGGTGATTTTTGGCGTGACCACGCCATTGGCGAGCTGGAATCCGTTGTGGGCGAATGTGCAGTTCTATGCGCAGTTATGGGCCGATGCACGGCGCGCCGAACGCTGGTGGGACAAGCTGCGAATCTGGTTCATGCGTACCGGTTGGCGGCCCGCGGACGTGGCGGCGAAGTACCCGATGAACAAGCCGGACCTGAGTCAGTTCCGCAAATTCGAGGTGCCGCTGGACGGGCGACAGCAGGTCTATATCGCGCTGCAGTTTTGCCTGTATATCGCGCTGGGCAGCTACCTGATGAATCTGGAACGAAGCTTGCCAGCCGCGGCCCTGGTGTTGGGTTGGGGGGCGGTAGCGCTGGGGGTGTTTGTGCTGGGCGTGGCCCTGGAGAATCGCCCACAGGCGTTGAAGCTGGAGTTGCTGCGGCTGGCGCTGAACCTGCCGCTGGTCTGGCTGGCGCCGCTGGTCGGGCTATGGCCGGCCAGCGCGGTGGGCTGGATCGGCCTGCTCAGTTACAGCCTGCTCAGCGGCATCGGTCTCTACTGCTGCAAAAACCGCATCACTCGACTGGCGTCGTAGGCTCGCTGTTCTTGGCCTTTTCAGCTTGCAGGAGCTGATCGTCTTCGTAGATTTTCTTGGCGAGGCGAGCATTCTTGAAACGCCGGCGCAGCCACAGGCAGAAGCCCAGCACCAGCAGGGCGCCGAGTACCCACAGTTCGTACTTCTTGACGCTGCCGAGCATGCCTTCGAGCACCGCGCCAAAGTGATAAGCGGCAGCCGCCAGGGCGCTGGCCCAGATCGCCGCGCCAATCCCGTTGAGTATCAGGTAGCGTCCCGGTGGATAACCCGACAGGCCGATGGCCACGGGCATCACCGTGCGCAGGCCGTAGACGAAGCGAAAGCTCAGCACCCAGATGTCCGGGTGCTTGCGGATATGCTCCAGAGCCCGATCACCCATCAGTTGCCAGCGTGGTTTGCGCGCCAGCAGTTTGCGGCCGTGCTTGCGCCCCAGGAAGTACCACAGCTGATCGCCGGCGTAGCTGCCGAAGAACGCCACGATCACCACCAGGTTGATGTCCATGTATCCGCGGAACGCGAGGAAGCCTGCGAGTACCAGAATGGTTTCGCCTTCGAAGAACGTCCCGAGGAAAAGGGCAAAGTAGCCGAAGTCATGCAGAAATTGTTGGAGCATTGTCTGGGTGCTGGCGAAATGAACGCGCAGCCTAACCCTTCAGGCACATTCAGGAAAGTGTCGAAATGTGTCTCGACGTGAACATTTCCTACAAGGACAATGGTTGCGACTACAGGTCACAGGGGTGCACATAACTGTCATACGTTGGTCATAATGGCCGCTTATAACTGTCACGCTCGCCTGCCAGCGCGGGCTCAGGAGTCTGTCGTGAGCTTTACCCCCGCCAACCGTTTGTTTCCTGCAACCCGCCTGCGTCGCAACCGTCGTGATGACTTTTCTCGCCGTCTGGTCCGTGAAAACGTCCTGACCACCAATGACCTGATTCTTCCGGTTTTTGTGCTCGACGGTGAAAACCGTCGTGAAGCGGTTGCCTCGATGCCGGGCGTCGAACGCCTGACCATCGACCTGTTGCTCGAAGAAGCGGCCCGGTGGGTCGAGCTGGGCATTCCAGCCGTGGCGCTGTTCCCGGTGACCCCGGCCGAACTCAAATCCCTCGACGCCGCCGAGGCGTGGAACCCGGAGGGTATCGCCCAGCGTGCCACCCGTGCCCTGCGTGCACGTTTCCCGGAGTTGGGGGTGATTACCGACGTAGCACTGGACCCGTTCACCACCCACGGGCAGGACGGTATTCTGGATGAAGAAGGGTATGTGCAGAACGACGTCACCGTCGATGCGCTGGTCAAACAGGCCTTGTCCCACGCCGCTGCCGGTGCGCAGGTGGTGGCTCCGTCGGACATGATGGACGGCCGCATCCAGGCGATCCGTGAAGCGCTGGAGCTGGCCGGTCACGTCAACGTGCGGATCATGGCTTACTCGGCCAAGTACGCCAGCGCCTATTACGGTCCGTTCCGCGATGCGGTGGGTTCGGCGCTGAACCTGGGCAAGGCCAACAAGGCGTCCTATCAAATGGACCCGGCCAACGGCAACGAAGCCCTGCACGAAGTGGCGGCGGACTTGTCAGAAGGCGCGGATATGGTCATGGTCAAGCCAGGCATGCCGTACCTGGACATCCTTTACCGGGTCAAAGAAGAATTTAAAGTGCCGACCTTTGTCTATCAGGTCAGCGGTGAGTACGCGATGCACATGGCAGCAATCCAGAATGGCTGGTTGAGCGAAGGGGTTATTCTAGAGTCCCTGACCGCTTTTAAACGCGCTGGAGCTGATGGCATCCTGACTTACTTTGCCGTACGTGCCGCTCAATTGTTACGAGAGCAACAATAGCCCTCCCAGGAACATCCGATGAATACCGAAGGACTTACTGAAGTTGCCGTAAAAGAAGCTCAACCCCTGGTTGAGCCTGTCGTCGAAATCGAGCCAGCGCTGGAGCCTGCCCCGCCCGCGGTGGTGGTAGCCGAAGCGGCGCCGGCGGCACCGGCAGTCGCGATTCCAGGCCTGGATGACAGCAGCCTGTACATCCATCGCGAGCTGTCGCAACTGCAGTTCAACATCCGCGTGCTGGAGCAGGCGCTGGATGAGTCCTATCCGTTGCTGGAACGGCTGAAGTTTCTGCTGATTTTTTCCAGCAACCTGGACGAGTTCTTCGAGATTCGTGTTGCCGGGCTCAAGAAACAGATCACCTTCGCCCGTGAACAGGCCGGTGCCGACGGCCTGCAACCGCATCAGGCGCTGGCGCGCATCAGTGATCTGGTGCACGGTCACGTCGATCGCCAATACGCGATCCTCAACGACATCCTGTTGCCGGAACTGGAGAAACATCAGGTCCGCTTCATCCGTCGCCGCTACTGGACTACCAAACTCAAGACCTGGGTGCGCCGCTATTTCCGCGACGAGATCGCGCCGATCATCACCCCGATCGGTCTCGACCCGACGCACCCGTTCCCGTTGCTGGTGAACAAGAGCCTGAACTTCATTGTCGAGCTCGAAGGTATCGATGCATTCGGTCGCGATTCCGGCCTGGCGATCATCCCGGCCCCGCGTTTGCTGCCGCGTGTGATCAAGGTGCCGGAAGAGGTCGGTGGCACCGGCGACAACTATGTGTTCTTGTCGTCGATGATCCACGCACACGCCGACGACCTGTTCCAGGGCATGAAGGTCAAGGGCTGCTATCAGTTCCGCCTGACCCGAAACGCTGACCTTGCGGTCGACACCGAAGACGTCGAAGACCTGGCCCGCGCGCTGCGCGGTGAACTGTTTTCCCGTCGCTACGGTGACGCGGTGCGCCTGGAAGTCGCGGACACCTGCCCGAAACACCTGTCTGACTACCTGCTCAAGCAGTTTAATCTGAGCGAGACCGAGCTGTATCAGGTCAACGGTCCGGTCAACCTGACGCGGCTGTTCAGCATCACTGGCCTGGACAGTCACCCGGAGCTGCAATACACGCCGTTCACGCCGCAGATCCCGAAACTGCTGCAGAACAGCGAGAACATTTTCAGCGTGATCAGCAAGCAGGACATTCTGCTGCTGCACCCGTTCGAGTCTTTCACCCCGGTGGTCGACTTGCTGCGCCAGGCGGCCAAGGACCCGCACGTGTTGGCGGTCCGTCAGACCCTTTACCGCAGCGGCGCCAACTCGGAGATCGTCGATGCGCTGGTCGATGCGGCGCGTAACGGCAAGGAAGTCACCGCGGTGATCGAATTGCGTGCGCGGTTCGACGAAGAGTCCAACCTGCAACTGGCCAGCCGTCTGCAAGCCGCTGGCGCGGTGGTGATCTACGGCGTGGTGGGCTTCAAGACCCACGCCAAGATGATGCTGATCCTGCGCCGCGAGGCCGGCGAGATTGTCCGCTACGCCCACTTGGGCACCGGCAACTACCACGCCGCCAACGCCCGCCTGTACACCGACTACAGCCTGCTGACGTCCGACGACGCCTTGTGCGAGGACGTCGGCAAACTGTTCAGCCAGTTGATCGGCATGGGTAAAACCCTGCGCATGAAGAAACTGCTGCACGCGCCGTTCACGCTGAAGAAGGGCATGCTCGACATGATTGCCCGGGAGACCCAGTTCGCGCTTGATGGCAAACCAGCCCACATCATCGCCAAGTTCAACTCGCTGACCGACCCGAAGGTCATCCGCGCGTTGTACAAGGCCAGCCAGTCCGGGGTTCGGATCGATCTGGTGATACGCGGCATGTGCTGCCTGCGGCCAGGTATCGCCGGGGTTTCGCACAACATCCACGTGCGCTCGATCATCGGTCGCTTCCTGGAACACACACGGGTCTTCTACTTCCTCAACGGCGGTGAAGAGCAGATGTTCCTGTCGAGTGCCGACTGGATGGAGCGCAACCTCGATAAACGCGTCGAGACGTGCTTCCCGGTGGAAGGCAAGAAGCTGATTACCCGGGTCAAGAAAGAGCTGGAGCTTTACCTCACCGATAACACCCACAGCTGGAGCCTGCAGCCGGACGGCCGTTACATCCGCAACACGCCGACCGGCAACCAGAACCCGCGCAGCGCCCAGGCAACCTTGCTGGAGCGTTTGGGCAGCCCGATTCTGACTGTGAGTTAACGCAGGAGAGGGACCGGCATGATGCAAAAGGGCGATCCGCAAGGATCGCCCTTTTGTTTTCAGTGAACGTTAAGCACGAAGTTAACGCGGGTCAGCCATTCCGCTTCCAGCGCGAAGTCGGCCTGGGTCAGCTGGTTTTCGTCCAGCCAGTTCTCCGGGAACAACACATCCAGGGTGTCACCGTTGGCCTGCAACGAGACCTGCGGCATCTTTTGGGTGCCGCGGATGTGATGGAACAGAATCGCGAAGCGCAGGAGCACGCAGAGGCGAATCAGCTTGATGCCGTCATCGCCAAACTCGGCAAACCTGTCCTTGGGAATGTTGCGGCGGTGGCCGCGTACCAGCAGCGCCAGCATCAGTTGGTCTTCACGGGAAAAACCGGCCAGATCGGAGTGTTCGATCAGGTAGGCGCCGTGTTTGTGGAATTGATAATGGGCGATATCCAGCCCGATTTCGTGGACCTTGGCCGCCCAGCCCAGCAGTTCGCGCCAGACGCCGTCATTCAGGTCCCAGTCGTCGGCCACCTGGTCGAACGCATGAAGCGCTTTGCGTTCGACGCGGTCGGCCTGTTCCACGTCGACGTGGTAACGCTCCATGAGCGAGCTGAGAGTGCGTTCGCGGACGTCTTCGTGGTGATGACGGCCTAGCAGGTCATAGAGCACGCCTTCGCGCAGGGCGCCTTCACAGTGGTCCATGCGTTGCAGTTCGAGGGCGTCGAAGATTGCTTCGAGAATCGCCAGGCCAGCCGGGAAAATCGCCCGGCGATCCGGTTTGATGCCTTCGAAATCGATTTTTTCAACGTCACCGAGTTTGATCAGCCTGCGCTTGAGCCAGGACAGACCTTCGGCATTGACCTCGCCAGTCCCGTGGCCACCCGCCTTCAGCGCCAGACCAATGGCACGGCACCAAGCGCTTGCCCGGTGTGTCGGCGAGGGTGTGGGAGACGCCAAGGTAGATCAGGCGGGCTTCTTCACGACCGGAGATGACTTCTACCGGGTGACCGAGGATTTCTTCGGCGCGGCGGATGAATTCGCCACGGTTGCGAGCCTCGCGCAGGGCGTTGGTACCGACGATCCGCACGGCGCCCGATGGCATGCCGTTGATCAGTTGGGCAAAGCGTTTCAGGCAATCGAGCCCGCGCTGCATGGATTCTTCGGTGAGTTGGCGCTCTTCGTCGATCCCCGCGGCCAACTGAACCTTCTCGCCAAGCCGCTCGAGAATACGGATTTCATTGTGCAGGGCCTTGGCCACGACCATATGGAAGCTGTTCGAGCCCAGGTCGATAGCGGCGATCAGGGACAGATTCTTGGCTTGGGATTGAGGCATGGTGAGGGGGTCTCGGTCGATAACCTCGACATCCTGCCACGATCAACCGCTGCCGCCAACGCACAGTGATTAAAGCCTTGATCCAGCGCAGCATGCCGTGACCGCTTCGCGCTCAATCGCGAGCAGGCTCGCTCCCACATTGGATTTGTGTCGCCTGCAGGACTGACGGCAACAAAGAACCCTGTGGGAGCGAGCCTGCTCGCGATGGCGGCTTGGCAGGAGCCAGAAAATCAGCCCGCGGCTTCCACGGTACCAATGAAATTCGCCAGCTCTGCCGTCTTCGGATTGGCAAACAACACTTTCGGATCGCCCACCTCATGCACCTTGCCCTGGTGCATGAACACCAGTTTGTCGCCGACTTCACGGGCGAAGCGCATTTCATGGGTGACCATGATCAGCGTCATCCCGTCCCTGGCCAGTTGCCGGACCACGCTCAGCACCTCGTTGACGAGCTCCGGGTCGAGTGCCGAGGTGATTTCGTCGCACAGCAGCACTTTCGGCGACATTGCCAGGGCCCGGGCAATCGCGACACGCTGTTGCTGGCCGCCGGACAGTCGATCCGGGAACGCATCGAACTTCTCCGCGAGCCCGACCCGCTCCAGCATCTGTCGCGCCAGTCCGGCGGCTTTGGTCTTGGAGACTTTCTGCACCACTTGCGGCGCGAGCATGACGTTTTCGCCCACCGTCAGGTGCGGGAACAGGTTGAATTGCTGAAACACCATGCCGACCTTCTGTCGCAGGCTGCGCAGGTCGGCGCGGGCGGCGTCGAGGTATTCGCCGTCGACTTCGATCACCCCGTCGTTGATCGACTCCAGGCCGTTCAAGGTGCGCAGCAGGGTCGATTTCCCCGAGCCGCTGCGGCCGATGATCGCCACCACCTGGCCTTCGTCGACGCTCAGGTCGATGCCTTTGAGCACATGGTGATCACCATAATATTTATGCAGGGCGGAAATTCTAAGCAGAGGCATGCAGTCTCCTTTCCAGGTAGCGGGCACTGAGGGACAACGGGTAGCAGAGCAGGAAGTAACCGAGCGCCACGAGGCCGTAGACCATGAAGGGTTCGAAGGTTGCATTGGCGAGCATGCCGCCGGTTTTGGTGAGTTCGGTGAAGCCGATGATCGAGGTCACCGCCGTGCCCTTGACCACCTGCACCGAGAAGCCCACGGTCGGTGCCACGGCAATGCGCAGGGCTTGCGGCAGGATCACGTAGCGCAGTTGTTCAAAAGGATTGAGCGCCAGGCTCGCCGACGCTTCCCACTGCCCGTTGGCGATCGAGTCGACGCAGCCGCGCCAGATCTCCGCCAGGTAAGCGCTGGTAAACAGCGTCAAGGCAATCGCCGCCGCCAGCCACGGCGAAATCTCGATCCCCAGCAGCGCTACGCCGAAAAACACCAGGAACAGCTGCATCAGCAGTGGTGTGCCCTGGAACAGCTCAATGTAGGTACGGGCGAAGCCTCGTGGCAGAGAGTTTTTCGAGATACGCAGGGTCATGATCAGCAAGCCGATCAGCCCGCCGCCGATAAACGCTACCAGCGACAGCGCCAGAGTCCATTGCAGGCCGGTGAGCAGGTTGCGGACGATGTCCCAGAAGGTGAAATCGCTCATTGGTCGTTCCTCGCAATGTAGCGTCGCCCAATCCAGTTCAGTAGCTGGCGGATCAACAAGGCCATGCACAGGTAGACCAGCGTGGTCAGGGCGTAGGTTTCGAAGGCGCGGAAGTTGCGCGACTGAATGAAGTTGGCGGCAAAACTCAGCTCTTGCGTGGCGATCTGTGAGCACACTGCCGAACCGAGCATGACGATGATGATCTGGCTGCTCAGGGCTGGCCAGACCTTGCCCAGCGCCGGCAGCAGCACCACATGGCGGAAGGCTTCGAAGCGGCTCATCGCCAAGGCTGCCGCAGCTTCCAGCTGGCCACGCGGGATCGCTTKAATGCCCGCGCGGATGATTTCCGTCGAATAGGCGCCGAGGTTGATCACCATCGCCAGCACTGCCGCCTGCCATTCGGAAATTTGCAGGCCCAGCGACGGCAAGCCGAAGAAGATGAAGAACAGTTGCACCAGAAACGGTGTGTTGCGGATCAACTCGACGTAAACCCCGAAAATCCCGGCAAACGGACGGATGTTCCACGCCCGCACCACCGCGCCGACAATCCCCAGGCTCACCCCGAGCAGTGCGCCGATGGCCGTCAGCTCAAGGGTGAACAGCGCACCGCGCAGCAGCAGGTCGGTGTTCTGCACCACCGGTAAAAAGTCGAACTGATAGGCCATGGACAGTTTCCTCGATTAAGCGCCGTCGCGACGATCAGAGATCGGCCGGCAGCGGCTGCTTGAGCCAGGTTTGAGCGTTTTTCTCCAGGCTGCCATCGGTCCTGGCGGTGGTCAGGATCTGGTTGACCTTGTCCAGCAACRCCGGCTCGTTCTTGTTCACACCGACGTAGACCGGCGAATCCTTGAGCTTCAGTTTCAGCGCCGGAATGCGTTTCGGGTTGCGCTCACTGATGGTCACCATCACCACATTGCCGCTGGCGATAAGGTCGACTTGCCCTGCGAGGTAAGCGGCGACAGTCGAGTTGTTGTCTTCGAAGCGCTTGATGGTCACGCCTTGCGGAGCCACGGCAGTCAACTCGATGTCTTCGATCGCGCCGCGGGTGACGCTGACGGTTTTACCCTTGAGGTCATCCAGGCCATTGATGGCGACGTCCGGCGGGCCGAACACCGCGAGATAGAAGGGTGCATAGGCTCGGGAGAAGTCGATGACCTTCTCGCGCTCAGGGTTTTTGCCGAGGCTGGAGATCACCAGGTCGACCTTGCCGGTGGTCAGGAACGGGATGCGGTTGGTGCTGTTGACCGGCGTCAGTTCGAGTTTGACCTTGAGCTGGTCGGCCAGCAGTTTGGCGGTGTCGATGTCCAGGCCGCGGGGTTTCATGTCGGGGCCCACCGAGCCAAACGGCGGGAAGTCCTGAGGCACGGCGACCTTGAGCGTGCCGCGTTTGACCACATCCTCCAGGCCGTCGGCATGGGCGGGGAGCTGACAGAGCATCAGGCTGGCGAACAGGGCAGTGAGCAGGGCGCTGCAACGCTGGATCATGGCAATTCTCCGGATTCGGCAAGTGATTTCTGCGAATCGACAGAGCACAGCCCATGCCAACCTCCGGCGAAATGCCTGCAAAGCTACGGATTTACTGGCGTTGATCGGTCTTACTGGTCTGAACAGTTGCGGATTTTTTCGCACCTTGATCGGGCATTGGTCATAGCGCTCGAACCCCCGTGGGGCACGACTTGCCTGACTCGGCGATTAGCTTTACAACTAGCCGCTCACTGGCTTGGCTCGTCTGAAAAACCATGAATTCGATCTCCCGCGCCGTACCTGAAGTGGCGCTGCATGCCATCCGTAAACTGATTGCCGAACAGGGTTTCGGGCCGGGGGACGTGCTGCCTTCGCAGCGTGATCTGGCATTGCAACTGGGCGTGAGTCGGGCGTCGCTGCGTGAGGCGTTGTCATCCTTGAGTGCCTTGGGAGTGATCAGCGTGCAGCCCGGTAAAGGGGTATTTGTTCAGGCAGTCGAGCCATCCCCGGCGGTATCGGGAGTCAGTTGGCCGTTCGCGGCTCAAGCCTCGCCTGTGGATATCTTTCAGCTGCGCTATGCCCTGGAAGGTTTTGCGGCGGGGTTGGCGGCGGTGACGTTGAGCGCCGATGAGCTTGATGCCCTTGAAGATAACGTCGCCGCGATGCGCGACGAGTTACGTGCCGGGGACTTCGACGCGGCGGCGCGGCTGGACTTCGAATTTCATCGGCGAATCCTGCTGGCCAGTGGCAATCAAGCGATGTTGAGCATTCTGACGGCGAGTGCCGAGCTCTTTCTGGAGAGCCAGAAACTACCGTTTATCCGGGTCGAACGGGCCATGGAAACCTGGCAGGAACACCGCAAGATCCTCCGGGCGCTGGCCCGCCGGGCTTCGGGGGCCGCGCAGAAGGCTATGCAGGAGCATGTGCGCAACGCGGCCCTGCGCACAGGAATCTCCTTCGTGACCCCCGCCACGGCGTGACTTGAGCTATACCCAAACTCATGCACCATCATAGCGAGACTCAATCATCTGCGGCTTCCTGAACGAGGGAAGGGCGGCTATGATGGGCCACGTTTTTTTGCTTACAACCTGGAGACTTCCATGAGCAGCGATCTTATCAAACACGTTAGCGACGCTAGCTTCGAAGCTGACGTACTCAAGGCCGAAGGTGCTGTACTGGTCGACTACTGGGCTGAGTGGTGTGGCCCATGCAAGATGATCGCTCCGGTTCTGGACGAAATCGCTGAAACCTACAAAGGTAAGCTGACCGTTGCCAAGCTGAACATCGACGAAAACCAGGAAACCCCGGCCAAGCACGGCGTACGTGGTATCCCGACCCTGATGCTGTTCAAGAACGGCAACGTCGAAGCGACCAAGGTTGGCGCGCTGTCGAAGTCGCAACTGGCTGCCTTCCTCGACGCCAACATCTAAGCGTCGTTGCAAGCGTCATCCAAAAAGCCCCGCAAATAGCGGGGCTTTTTCGTTATTCAGGGCTAGACGCTCCGAAACTCAGGTGTTACATTCGGCCCCGCACTGGTTTCTCCAGCGCCCCCTGCAAGCCGTCGCCGACGCTCTCCTTTTCGAATAAGTACGCGATCCWGTCGCCTTCTCTGCGGCGCGGCCTCATWAAGCCAAAAGCTTAATTTCCCCCCCCTCCATAAATGATTACGTCATTCC
>NZ_JBFTLU010000246.1:0-6532 GCF_056396605.1 Pseudomonas sp. 05T35 | reverse complement strand
CAGGAGTGTCGCCATGCGCGAACAGGATTACGCAGTTAATAACAGCGTGCAGGCTGAGCAGCTAGAGGTTAGCCGCGTCCTGCGCAACACTTACGGTTTACTCGCCCTTACGCTCGCATTCAGCGGTGTGATGGCGTTCGTTGCTCAGCAGATGCGTGTCGGCTACCCGAACGTGTTTGTGGTGCTGATCGGCTTCTACGGGCTTTTCTTCCTGACCAACAAGCTCCGTGACTCGGCCTGGGGCCTGGTGTCGGCGTTTGCCCTGACCGGTTTCATGGGGTTCCTGCTGGGCCCGATTCTCAACCGTTACCTGGGCATGCAAGGCGGTGCTGAAGTGGTCAGCTCGGCTTTCGCGATGACCGCACTGGTGTTCGGTGGTCTGTCCGCCTATGTGCTGATCACCCGTAAGGACATGAGCTTCCTCGGTGGTTTCATCACCGCTGGTTTCTTCGTCCTGCTGGGCGCGACGCTGGCGGGCATGTTCTTCAAGATCAGCGGTCTGCAACTGGCGATCAGCGCGGGCTTCGTGCTGTTTTCTTCGGTCTGCATTCTGTTCCAGACCAGCGCCATCATTCATGGCGGCGAGCGTAACTACATCATGGCGACCATCAGCCTGTATGTATCGATCTACAACCTGTTCGTCAGCTTGTTGCAGCTGTTCGGCATCATGGGCCGCGATGACTGATCGCCAGCCTTGAGCAAAAAACCCGCTACGGCGGGTTTTTTGTTGTCTGGCATTCGGGCAGGGCTCACTCGGTGATGATCAGGCTGCGACACTGCCTTCGCGGCAAACTCCTCAATCCAGGCTGTTTCACGCCATCGGCGGCAGCCGCCGTTTCACCGGGGTCTTCTTGACGATTGCCGTATTGGTTTCGGCATAGCTGTTGAGACGGTCGAGCAGGGTGTCCAGCTGTTCCATCGAACGCACGTGCAGGCGCGCGATGAAGCAGTCATCACCAGTGACCTTGTCGCATTCGGTGAACTCGGGAATGGCCTGGATCTGCCGTTCGACGTTCTGCAACTGGCCGGGCAGCGGGCGAATACGCACGATGGCCTGCAGTTGATAGCCGAAGCATTTGGGATCGATGTCGACGGTATAACCCTTGAGCACGCCACGCTCTTCGAGTCGGCGCAGGCGCTCGGCGACGCTGGGCGATGACAGGCCGCTGATCTGTGCCAGGGCCTTGAGCGAGCGTCGGGAGTCTTCCATGAGGGCGGTGATCAGCAGTTGGTCAATGTCGTCGGTCATACAACCCCCGATTAGGCAAATATTGGAATCTGCCTTGATAAAAAAGGTGAATTGACAGTTTAGCCTGCATTTGACGCTGGAGTAGCGCGGCGCTGGATTGGCATACTTTGGGCTCATATCGAGGAGCCTGATCATGGATAAATCACTGCGTCGCGGTACATTGGAGATGACCGCCGCCATGCTTATTTCGGGGACCATCGGATGGTTCGTGCTGGTTTCTGGCCAGCCCGTGCTGGACGTGGTGTTYTGGCGCTGCGTGTTTGGCGCTGCGACCTTGTTGCTGATTTGCGCAGTGTTCGGTTTTCTGCGCCCGGGCATTCTGACCCGCACCACGTTCCTGTTGGCGGTGCTCAGCGGGGGGGCGATTGTCGGTAACTGGGTGCTGTTGTTTGCCTCCTATTCCCGGGCCTCGATTGCCATCGGCACTGCGGTCTACAACGTGCAACCGTTCATGCTGGTCGGTCTGGCAGCGTTGTTTCTCGGCGAGAAGATCACCGCACAAAAGCTGTTCTGGCTCGGGGTTTCTTTTCTCGGGATGCTGGCAATCGTCAGTGCCCATGGCGAGCAGGGCGCGGGGGGCGGTGAATACTTGCTGGGGATTGCCCTGGCCTTGGGCGCCGCATTGCTTTATGCCTTTGCCGCGCTGATCATCAAACGCCTGACCGGCACACCGCCGCATTTGATCGCGCTGATTCAGGTCTGCACCGGCGTGTTGTTGCTTGCGCCCTGGGCGAATTTTTCCGCGTTGCCGCAACAACCCGGTGCCTGGGCCAGTTTGCTGACACTGGGCATCGTGCACACCGGCGTGATGTATGTGCTGCTGTACGGCGCGATTCAGAAACTGCCAACGGCACTGACCGGCGCACTGTCGTTTATCTACCCGATTGCGGCGATTTTCGTGGACTGGTTCGCCTTCGGCCATCGCCTCGAACTGTTGCAGTGGATCGGTGTGGTTGCGATTCTGCTGGCCGCTGCCGGTATGCAACAAGGTTGGGGCAACGGTGTTCGTAAAGTCGCGACGCAGTGACCGACGTTCAGATTTTCCAACGCGGTGCAGTCTTCACCAACCGCTGGCGCATGTCATTCAGGTTGGCGGTCAGTTGTCGGGTCAGTAATCGGTAACCGTCCAGCGCGCTGTAGACCGGGGTGCCCATGGCGGCCTGCGGTGCGGCTTCATCGGATGCACGCTCCAGGCGTTGTGTCGTACCGGATTGCAACGCCCGGGACATGCCAATCAGTAACACGCGAACCTGCTGGTGCTCGGCTTTCAGCGCCAGTTGCATTTGTGCCATGGCCTGTTCGTCGCTGGCTTCGGGGCGGGTGTTGGCGAGAATTTCCAGAGTGCTGATGCACATCCGCAAATTGCGCTGGAGCGCGTCGAGTTCGGTCATGGACATTCGCACTTCTTTGGACACCGACGGCATCAATGAGCGCAGTTGCACCATCATCCCGTTGAGACGGCTGAGCATCTTGAGGTAGTGGTCATCGGTGACTGATTGGCCACTGATGATCCGGCTGTAAATACTCGCGCAGTCGCGCAAGGCACTGGCGAGTTTGTAGCGCCAGGAGTAGACCGCGTACAGCGGCAGTGCGAAGGAAAAGGCCAGGGCCAGGACAATACCGATGAGGATATCGACCGTGCGCCAGAGTCCGTCAGTCACCGGGTTGTCGCCGTGTCCGGCGACGATGAATACGGTGATGGCTGACAGCAGCGCGGTGTAACCACCCTTGCCAATTGCGTGGTAGGAGAAGAACCCGCAGACCACCGACATACCGAAGTAAGTCAGCCACGGCATGCCGAGCCAGGCCTGCTGCGCCACCAGCAACAAACCCACGCCAGCACCGATCAGCGTGCCATACGCGCGCTCGGCGGCTTTCTTGCCGATGTTGCCGTGGTGCTGCAAACCACCGATCACCACCAACATGGTCACCGACGCCCATTCACCGTGGGGCAGGTGAATCCCTGTGGTCAGCAGAATCGTCGCCAACAGCCCCAGCGACACCCGAACGGCGTGGATCAGTTTGGCGTTGCGATAGCGCCGGTACGGGTCCAGAAGCGGACGCAGCAACCGGCGCAGCAACGGTGGCAATCGGGATGATCGAAGGGCTGTCATCGGGTTCGCAAGGTGTCCTCGGTGTGCGTTCTAGAAAATATAGTCGGTGGTCAGGAAACTCGACTCCCGTCCGCGGATGATGTCGCTGATCAGTTCCTTGTTGCTCTCCTGGAACTTGGTCGCCACCAGCGTGCGGATCGAGAAAGTCCGCAACGCGTCGTGCACCGACAGCGTGCCTTCGGCCGAATTCTTGCGCCCGTTGAACGGGAAGGTGTCCGGGCCGCGCTGGCACTGGGCATTGATGTTGATCCGACCGACCTGATTGGCAAAGATATCTACCAGCCGTCCAACTTCGGCGGGGTTGGTGCCGAACAGGCTCAATTGCTGCCCGAAGTCTGACTCGAGGACGTAGTCGATCACCGTGTCCAGGTCACGATAAGGGACGATAGGCACCACCGGACCGAACTGCTCTTCGTGATAGACGCGCATGTCGGTGGTCACCGGGTACAGCACCGCCGGATAGAAGAACGAACCGCGTGCCTGGCCGCCATTCTCGTTCACCACGTTGGCGCCTTTTCTCACGGCATCGTCCATCAGCCCATGCAGGTAATCGACCTTGCCCGACTCCGGCAGCGGCGTCAGAGACACACCGCTTTCCCACGGCATACCGGGTTTGAGCGAGGCCAGCTTGTGGTTGAATTTCTCGATGAAACGGTCGACCACTTGCTCGTGCACGAAGAGGATTTTCAGCGCAGTGCAGCGCTGGCCATTGAACGATAGCGAGCCGGTGACGGCTTCGTTGACCGCATTGTCCAGATCCACCTCGGGCAGCACGATGCCGGGGTTCTTCGCGTCCAGCCCTAGCGCTGCGCGCAAGCGGTGTGGTTTCGGGTGAAGTTTCTTCAGGTCGCTGGCGGCCTTGTTGGTGCCGATGAAGGCAAAGATGTCGATCTTGCCGCTGGCCATCAGCGCGCTGACGGTCTCGCGGCCGCTGCCGTAGATCACGTTGATCACCCCGGCCGGGAAGCTGTCGCGAAACGCTTCCAGCAACGGGCGAATCAGCAGGACGCCGAGCTTGGCCGGTTTGAACACCACGGTGTTGCCCATGATCAGCGCCGGAATCAGCGTGGTGAAGGTCTCGTTCAGCGGGTAGTTGTAAGGCCCCATGCACAGGGCGACGCCGAGCGGTACGCGGCGGATCTGGCCGAGCGTGTCCTGTTCCAGTTCAAATCGGCTGGAACGACGATCAAGTTCCTTCAGGGCATTGATGGTGTCGACGATGTAGTCACAGGTGCGGTCGAACTCTTTTTCCGAATCCTTGAGGTTCTTGCCGATCTCCCACATCAGCAACTTGACCACCGCCTCACGCTGTTCACGCATGCGGGCGAGGAATGCTTCGACATGCTGAATCCGCTCGGCCACCCGCATCGTTGGCCAGTTGCCCTGGCCACGATCATAGGCACGGACGGCAGCGTCGAGTGCGGTTAATGCAGTGTCGGCGTCAAGCAGTGGGGTGCTGCCGAGAATGACTTGTTCATCGCCATTTTCGCCGGTCAGGTAGACCGGGCTGCGGACGATTGCCAGAGGGCCGTTCCAGATTTTCAGGACGCCATCGACGAGGTATTCGCGTTGCTCGGTCTGCCCGTCGAGACGGTATTGCTCCGGGATGTCGCGGGCGGTCGGGAACAGGTTGCCAAGGATGTTTGCTGTGCTCATGTCGCTACCCCGTCTGGATTGGGTGATGCGGATAAGGTTTTTATCGCCAGACACTGCCGCGAGGTCAAGACCTGTCAGCCGTGTCGTTTTCAAGGATGATGGCCAGTGGCTACAAATGTCCTTGTTGCTGTCTTGGGCTCCGCGTAGGATGCGCGCCCTCATCAGCATAGCTGAATCGTTTTACCAGATTGCAACATGGATTGTTATGACTCATTCCCCGCGTTTTTTTACACCGCTATTGATTCTCACACTAGCGATGACCCCGGCTGTAGCCGACACAAGTCCAGCACGCGCCGATCTGCTGAGCGTTTATCGGCAGGCCGTCGAGCACGATGCCCAGCTGTCAGCGGCACGGCATGATTACCAGGCTCGACGCGAAAGTGTCCCGCAAGCCCGTGCCGGATTACTGCCCACGCTAAATGCGGGAAGTACGGTGGAGTCTGTCCGGCTGCAACGCGATGAACCGGGCCTGACACGTACCCGCAGCACATCGGTGTTTCAGGCCAATCTGAATCAACCACTGTTTCGTGCCGATCGCTGGTTTCAACTCGAGGCCGCCCAGGCCAGTACAGCCCAGGCTGAACTTGAGCTGGGCGCGAAAGAGCAGGGGCTGGTTTTGACGACGGCTCAGACCTACTTCGAAACCTTGCGTGCATTGGATCTGTTGGCCGCCTCCAAGGCCGAGGAAGCGGCGCTCAAGCGTCAACAGCAACAGGCTCAGGCGCGCCTGGAGAATGGCGCATCGAGTATCACCGACGTGCTCGATGCCCAGGCCGCTTATGACAATGCCGGGGCCAATCGAAAGCTTGCTGAACGCAAGGTCGATGATGCCTTTGAAGCACTGTCTCGATTGACGCGCCAGGAGTATTCGGCGATCGAAGGGATTCAGCATCAGCTGCCCGTCGAACTGCCGACACCCAGCGATGCCAACACGTGGGTGAGTCAGGCAGTACGTCAGAACCTTGCGTTGCAGGCCAGTAGCTACGCGGTGATTGCCGCCGAGCAAACCAATCGTCAACGCAAGGCTGGATATGCACCGACCGTCGATGCCGTGGCGTCCTGGCGCAAGGGTGACAACGACAGCTTCGGCTATAGCAACCCGACCGATTTCGGGCGTGATGGCTACCGGGGCGATGTCACCCAGGGCAGCATCGGACTGGAACTGAACGTTCCGTTGTTCGCCGGTGGCCTGACCCGTTCGCAAGTGCGCGAAGCGACAGAACGTCTGGCCCAGAGTGAAGACRAGCGTGAAGACCGGCGGCGTGAAGTGGTGCAGAACACCCGCAATTTCTATCGCGCCGTCCATTCCGATATCGAGCAGGTGATTGCCCGGCGTCAGACGATTCTCTCCAGCCAGGCCTCGGTCCAGGCCAATCAGGTCGGCCGTGATCTGGRCTCGCGCAATACCGCTGACGTGCTCAATGCCCAGCGCCAGTTGTACAGCGCCGTGCGTGAATACAACAACGCCCGTTACGACTACATCATCGATACGTTGAAGCTCAAGCAGACGGCG
>NZ_JBFTLU010000245.1:0-6533 GCF_056396605.1 Pseudomonas sp. 05T35 | reverse complement strand
CCTTCACCCATGGCGGTGAACGCCGAGGTGATTTCAAACGTCCGGGTGTTGATCAGGCTGAAGTCCGCCACCAGGTTCAGGCCGAGAATCGCCGAGTAGCTGTCGGTGTTGGCCAGCGAGGTGATGTCGCGGGTGAAGTCGATATCCGACAGGGTGCCGAACAACACATAGTCGGCGCCCTTGTAGTTACCGGCCTTGATCCGCTTGATCACGTCGTAGACGTCTTCCTTGGACTTGGCCGTGTACGGCGTGCCTTGCACCAGCTGGAACATCCCGGACTTGAGAATCTCGCCCTTGATGTCGCCGGTGAACTTGCGAAGCTCGCCTTGCTCGATATAGCTGCTGCTGGCCTCGACCTCGTTGTAGCTCGACGAGCCGCTGGCGTGGTACATGCCCGCCTGCATGTTGCTCTGTGCGGAGACAATGTGGATGTACTGCTCCACCCGCTCTTGGTAGGCGAGGTCGGTGACCGCGATTTTCGGGGCCGCCTGCGCGCCAAACGCGCAGGCCAGGGCCATGATGCCAATCCATGCACGCATTGCTTAACGCTCCGTGGTTTTGCGGATCTCTTTCTCGTCCATCCACTCGGCCAGGCCACTTTCAACGTCGATCAGTTGCAGGCTGAACTTGTAGAAAACGTCCTTGTAATCGCTGCTGCGCTTGACGATCGAGCTGATCGACCCTTCAAGACGGTATTTGGCGGCGATCATGTTGCCGGTCTTGGCCACGGTGCCTTTCTTGTACAGGCCGCTCTGGTTTTGCAGCTTGAGCTGGTCGACCTGGCTCTGCATCGCGGTGTTGTCGCTGGCAAAACGGGCGGTGCCGGTCTTCATCAGCTGAGTCTTGATGCTGGTGGTGATTTCGCGGGTATCGATGTATTCGCTGGTCTTGTTCTTCACGTCGTAGACCTGCACGACCGGGCGGCCCTGCAAGATGCCGGACTGGGCCAGGGAACGGGTCATGGACTCGGCGATCATCTGCAAGTCAGTGGAACCGAACTCGTTGGTCACCAGCTCAACAGCTTTGCTGTCGCCGTAACCGATGTTTTTCCCGCCCAGGACCGGCGAGTTATTGGCGCAACCGCTGGCCAGGAGGGCAACCACGGCGAGGAACGAAAAGCGTGCAAACATGGGAATGTCTCTCTGTCACGAAATAGGGAAAGGCTTAAGGGGTTTTGACTTCAAGGCGGAAGTCAGTGGCCTTGGGCACAGGCGCAATGGCTGGCAGGAACGTGGCCTGCGCGGCATACAGGTTCAGGGTTTTCCAGCTTTCTTCATCGGCCACCGGGAAGCCGTCGTCGCCCAGCCAGACGAAGCGGTAGTACATCGTCATGTTGGTGTGGCTGGTGTTGTTCAGCGCGACCTTGACGGTCAGGAAACCGTTTTCACGGGCGACCCGCATCGCGCCAATGGCGATGTTGTTGAACTTGTTCATCACGACGACTTTGCTCGCGGCACTGCCAGGCGCAGGTGGCGGCGGGGTGGTGCAACCGGCCAGCAGAGCCAGGGCGGCGACAGCAATCAGTTTGAAACGCATGGAGAAGCTCCGCTTAAGGTTGTTTGACGCTGGCCACGACTTGCGGGGTGGCGCTTGGGATCACGTGGGCGGCGACGCCACTGGCGAACACCTGATTGCCCACCGTACGCAGGCTGATCACCTGGTAGCGCTGATCGACCTTGACCGTGATTCGCGAACCGCCCAGAGCATTCGGCAGGCTCAGTTGGTGCTCGCCTTTGGCCAGGCGCAGGCGCACCACCTGGGTGTTGTCGGGCAGGGTGCGCCAGGTGCGGGTATCCGCCCCTTCCATCACCGCCGAGGAAATGCCTACGGCCAGGCCGGCCAGTGGGTTGGTCTCGTTGATCTTCTTTTGCGCCACGGCGCGAGTCACGGCGCGGACGGTGGTGCGCAGGATGATCCCGGGCATATCGTCACGCAGTGCGCGGCGGGACATGGCGGTGGTGCTGTTGAGCTGGGTCAGGTTCTGTTGCTGGCCGTCGACACCGATCTGCGCGTACGTCACGGTCGAGGTGTCGGGCTTGATCACCGGGAATGACAGCGGGGTGATCACCACGTTGTTGCTGATCGGCAGTGGCAACGGAATGCGGATCGAGTCACGGCTCGGCGCCAGGCCGCTTTGCACGACGATCAGGATGTCACTCTCATCGTTCTTGCCGGCCGGCTTGTCCAGGTTCAGCAGCGCTTGTTCGAGCAACGGCGTGTTGGGGCGCAGTTCGGCGGCTTTGCGATAACCCGGCGCGGCCAGGTCTTTTTCACCCAGGGCTTCGTAGACGAAACCCGCCAGGTAATGGCTGAACGCGCTCTGATAGCTGTTCTTCAGGCCAACCACTTCAGGTGCGTCGAGACTCGCCACCGGGTAACCCTGCAGGTCCTTGTACTGAGTCTTGACGCCTTGCTTCTCGGCCTCGTCCTCGCGCTTGAGGTATTCCTTGTCGCGCAGTTCGGCGATCACCGCTTCACGTTCGTGGGTCTTCTTGATTTCAGTGCGGGCACCGTCGAAATCGTTCACGGCCAGCAGGTTCAAGGCCATTTGCGTGGTCAGCATGACTTTTTCGTAGTCATACCCTTCGTAGCGGCGGACCTTGTCATTGACCAGAAAGCTGCCGAACTGGGTCAGGTATTTGTCGGTGTCGAGCTTGACCGACTCTTCCCAGGTACCGACGACCTGGTCCGCGCTTCTCCACGCGGCCTGGCTGCCAGTCAGGTCGCCCTTGGCGCGCAGCAGTTCACCTTTCTCGAAGTAATAGAGCAGGTCCTTGTTTTCACCTGTGTTGTTCTTTTCCAGCAGGGTCAGTGCGGCGTCGACGTTACCGCTGGCCAACTGCTGGTTGGTTTGCTGCAGTTCCGTATCGTAGCTGCGAAAGGCCGAACAACCGGCAAGCAAAGTGACTGCGCTGAGCGCGATCGAGGTGAGGGCGCGGGATGCCATGGGTACTTCTTCCCTGAGTTTAAAAACAGCCGAGCGTGCTGGTCGGGCTGGGTGAACCAATCGACAGGGAAGATGGCTTTCCATGCCAATTCCTCATAACAAGAGGAGCTTAAATACCCGATCGCAATAACGAGGGCGCGGCATTATAAGCGTGGATACTGGCTATGTAATGGCTTTTTAATTTCATTTTTTTCTATGGGTGCCACCATTCGGGAGTGTCCGAATACTCAAACTGTGGACGACAAAGCTTGAGTGGGAAGCATTGAGAGTGAACAATGTGTTACTTCGTATTATCAATTGAGATTCATTCATGACTGCCCCGTCCCGTTTCCTGGCCTGGCTGGTATTCCCTTTGTTTGCCCTGTGCAGTTTCAATCTGCTGGCCGACACGGTGGAAGGTGCGCCACAGGCACTGCATTTACTCGATTACATTGGTGCCGATTATCCGGCTACCGTGGAGGCGGGGCAGGTCATCGATGATGGCGAATACCGCGAACAGCTGGAGTTTCTCGGCGTCTTGCAGGGGTTGATTGCCGCGCTACCGGCCAAACCCGAGCGCGCCGAGCTTGAGCAGGGTGTGAGCCATTTGCGCAACGCGGTGACCCAGCGTCAGGACGGTACGGAGGTGGCCCGTCTGGCGCGGCAACTGGGCGCGAAACTGGCGGTGGCCTATGAAGTCAGCCAGGCACCGATCATTACCCCGGACCCCACGCGGGGTGCCCCGTTGTACGCGCAGCACTGCTCGGTGTGCCATGGCAACGCCGGTGCCGGTGATGGTCCTGCAGGTGTTGGCCTGACGCCGCCACCGGCCAATCTGCGTGATGCCACGCGGCTCGACCGCTTGAGCCTGTACGCGATCTACAGCACGTTGGGGCAGGGCATCGAAGGCACGGACATGCCAGCCTTCGCCGATCAACTCGACGAGCGTCAGCGCTGGGATCTGGCGACCTACATCGCCGCGTTCAGCGCCGATCCGGCTGCGGCTAAAAGTGAAAAGAATTTCAACCTCGCCGACTTGGCCCGACAGACCCCGGCGGAAGTCCTGGCGGCCGAAGGCCCGGAGGCAGCCGCTACGTTCCGCGCCCAGCGCGCCCAACCGCCGCAGGTCAAGCGCGGCCCGGCGCAGTTGCTCGATTACACCGCAGCGACCCTCGACAAGAGCCTGGCCGCGTACCGTGCCGGCGAGCGTGAGCAGGCTTATGACCTCTCGGTAGCGGCGTATCTGGAGGGCTTCGAACTGGTCGAAAGCTCGCTGGACAACGTCAACACCGTGGTGCGTAAAGACACGGAAAAATCCCTGATGGCTTACCGTCAGTCGTTGCAGGACGGGCTGGCTATCGAGCAAGTCGAGCAACGGCTGGCGTTTGCCAAAACAAAGTTGAAGGAGTCCGCGGACCTGCTGGGCAGCGATGGCCTGAGCTGGTCGCTGAGCTATGTCTCCGGCCTGCTGATTCTGTTGCGCGAAGGACTGGAAGCGATTCTGGTCCTGGCTGCAGTGCTGGCGTTCTTGCGCAACACCGGTCAGCAGTCGGTAATTCGCAGCGTCAACATCGGTTGGGGATTGGCGCTGGTGGCGGGTCTGGCGACCTGGGCGCTGGCGGCGTATGTGATCGATGTCAGCGGTGCCCAGCGCGAACTGCTGGAAGGCTGCACCGCATTGTTTGCCAGCGTGATGGTGCTCTGGCTCGGGGTGTGGATGCACGACCGTCGCCACGCGGCGGCCTGGCAGGATTACATCAAGAGCAGCTTGGTCAGCGGCGGTGGGCGTTTCGGGTTTGCCGCGCTGGCGTTTTTCTCGRTCTACCGCGAGCTGTTCGAAGTGGTGCTGTTTTACGAAACCCTGTGGCTGCAAGCCGGCCCGGCCGGGCATAACGCGGTATTGGCAGGTGGCGCTACGGCGCTGGTGCTGTTGATCGGTCTGGCCTGGGTGATCCTGCGCGGCTCGGCGAAACTGCCGCTGGCGCTGTTCTTCGGGATCAATGCCGGTTTGCTCTGCGCGCTGTCGGTGGTGTTCGCCGGGCATGGCGTCAAGGCCTTGCAGGAGGCTGGGATCTTCGGCACTCGGCCGGTGCCATTCTTTGACTTCGATTGGCTGGGGATTCACGCGGACGCCTATTCGCTGGGTGCGCAGGCAGTGGCGATTCTGGCGATTGTGGTGCTGTACAGTCGTAGTCGCATGGCGGAGAAGCAGCGGGTGCAGGCTTCTTAGCAGCATTCGCTGCGCTCACAATCGCGAGCAGGCTCGCTCCCACAGGATTGCGTATGACCTGTGGGAGCGAGCCTGCTCCGGGCGGCGATCCGACAATGCTTTTGGGAAGAGGTAAACGCAATGCGTGTCTGGATCGATGCCGACGCCTGCCCTCGGGCAGCCAAGGACCTGGTGGTGAAGTTCGCCCTCAAGCGCCAATTCGAGGTGGTGATGGTGGCCGGGCAGCCGCAGATCAAGCCGGGCCTGGCCCTGGTGAAGCTGATCGTGGTGCCGAGCGGCCCGGATGCGGCCGACGATTACCTGGTGGAGCACGCAGTACCGGGTGAACTGGTGATCTGCAGCGATGTGCCGCTGGCCGACCGCTTGGTGAAGAAAGGCGTCGCGGCGCTGGACCCGCGGGGCAAGGAGTTCGATGCGCAGAACATGGGCGATCGGCTGGCAGTGCGTAACCTGTTCACCGACCTGCGTGATCAGGGTCAGATGGGTGGTGGTCCCGCGCCGTTTGGTGATCGCCAAAAGCAGGCGTTCGCCAATGCACTGGACCGGATCATCACCCGGCTGGTCCGTTCACAGACTTGAACACGACGCTGATCACTGTGGGAGCGAGCCTGCTCGCGATGGGGTCAGCACATTCAATATTTATATCGACGGATAGACCGCTATCGCGAGCAGGCTCGCTCCCACAATTGGCCCGTGTCAGGCGTCGTTTTCGTGAGTCAGCTCTAGTACCCGATCAACCAGCTTGTTGATCCCTGAAGCCGCTTCGCTGATTGATTGCGCCAGCATATAGGCCGGAGTGCTGACCAGTTTGCGTGCCTTGTCTTCGATGATCTCGCCGACGGCGCAATCGACATGGGTCGCGCCCATACGGGTCATGGCGGCGGCGGTGTCGGCGTCGTTGCCGATGGTGCAGGTCACACCCGGGCCGTAGATTTTCGCCGCCAATGCCGGCGAGATGCAGATCAGGCCAACCGGTTTGCCGGCTTCGGCAAAGGCTTCGGCCAGCGCCAGGACATCTGGCTGAATGTTGCAACCGGCACCTYCGATGGCGAAGTTGGACAGGTTTTTCGCCGCGCCAAAACCGCCGGGCACGATCAGCGCATCGAAGTCTTCGGCATTGGCTTCACGCAGGTCTTTCACGTGTCCGCGGGCGATGCGCGCCGACTCCACCAGCACGTTGCGCGACTCGGGCATTTCTTTGCCCGTCAGGTGGTTGATCACATGCAATTGCGCGATATCAGGGGCAAAACATTGCACCTGCGCACCGCGTTGGTCGAGGCGCAGCAGGGTAATCACGCTTTCATGGATCTCGGCGCCGTCATACACGCCACAGCCGGAAAGTATCACTGCAACTTTTTTGCTCATGGGTTCTTCTCC
>NZ_JBFTLU010000244.1:0-6552 GCF_056396605.1 Pseudomonas sp. 05T35 | reverse complement strand
GGGTCTGCAATGTCGAGTCGGTGCCCTCTTGGTAACGCAGGATGAGTTCGCCGCTACGGGGGTGRTGRTCCACCAGGCTGTACATGCGCGGCGARCCGCCGAAGTARGTCATYTTGGTGTAGTAGGTGATGTTCACTGCCTGCCATTGTCGGGCGACGTGCTGCCCGACTTTTCGCAGCACGTTTCGGCTGTCGACGATGGTGGTCTGGCCCTCGCCCGGCTGCGGCGCTGTCTTGCAATACAGCATGAATTTGCTGGCGCAGAATTTCGGATTGCGCTGAACCTGTGGGTCGCTGTCGGGCAGCATGTTCAGGTCCCAGTGCAACGGCGTTTTTTCCAGCGAGTGCACCACGCCTTGGGGTTTGTCCGCGGGCTTGACCACATGCACGGCACCGAAGGCCCACTCGTACAGCGTGCCAAAACGTTCGCAGCTGCGAGCAAAACTGTCCTGGTCGTCGAAGCGACAACCCTTGAGACAGACGAAACCAAAGGTTTCCACCAGTGCCTCGAGCAGGCCGGTGGACAGTCGCTCGAACCCCAGCCCCAGCGGGTCTCGCACCACCAGGCCAAATAGCGGAAGCTTTTGCAGTTCGTATTCGAAGCCTTGGGCCTGCGGGTTTTCTGTTTGGTGGTAGAGCCATGGCCGCCCCTGCCAGGTGACCAGCACATGGTGGTCGAGGTCGACCTGGGCCCGTGCGCGAAGACGCTGGCTACCATCGATGTTGCACACCGGCACGGCATGCCAGGGGCTGTCGACACGGGTCAGCCCTTCAGCCAACCCAACGGTGAATTTGGGTCCGGCATTGCTGTACTGATGGACCGACAATCGAATGTCATCGCCGAAGAAACGATCCACTGCCGCATTCAAGGCCTGCCCGCGAAACATCATTTGGTAGGCTTTGAAGTTGATTTGCTGCAGGTACTCGTCCTCGCTCTGCCCGTCTTCACGGCACAGGCGCAGGTCGTTGTACAAATGACTGCAGAGGTTGTCATGGGCCTGGCTGAGGGATTCATCGTGCCGGCTCTGCTCGATCAGCTCTCCAAGGTTTTTCCAGGGTAGACGGGCCTGCTTGACCAGGCTGGCGCGGACCGACTCGGCACTTTGGGCCTGCGGGAACAGGTCTTCCATGCTGACCCACTGAATCGTATGGGTGGTGCACAGTTCACGCAAAGCCCGGTTGTAGGCTGCGCGAACGTCGTCGGCCACCCCAACGATGTCATTGAACGTCGTCCCGTCACTGAGGATCGACACCACACAGCCCGGTGCGTGCAATGCGGCGATGGCTTGGCCGAGCTGGTCGAGGCGTTCGATGGCCATCACCTCACCATAATCCGGCAGCACGCCGAAGGTCTGGTCACTGGCATTGGGCGACTTGCAGGGAAAACCTGGCAGTACCAGACGTACCGGCAGGTTTTGATCAAAGTACTGCCCCAGGCTGCGCGCCAGATGCGCCCGGCCTTGTGTTTCGAAACTATCATCCGTGCCTTTGAGCAGATAACCAGACAGCAAATCGCTGACGGCAGCGATCCAGGCATCTCTATGTTCCATAGAACAACTTCCTTGAGGGTTTGTGTGTATCAATAGGATTTGACGGTATCGCCATGCTCGGTGAGCACATGCGCTGTCCCGCAGACTTGCTGCAGAATGCGTAACAACCCGGACGGTTGCTCACAGCAGAAGTTCGGGACCTGGGCCTGCAACGTCTGAGTCAGGCCATACCCCCAGGTGACTGCTGCCGAGTACATGCCTGCAGCACGGGCGGTTTTCAGGTCGATCTCTGTGTCACCGACGAACAAGCAGCGTTGCGGATCAACCGACAACCGCCGCGCGGCTTCCCACGCCACATCCGGCTGAGGTTTGAGTGACCTGCCCGCGCGATGCCCAAGAATCGGCCCGAAAGTATTCTGCGGCAGCAATGTTCTGGAAACCTGCAAGGCCATTTCCTCGGCCTTGTTGGTCACGATAGCCAGCGGCAGCTGTAACTGGCGGCAGCCTTCGAGCAATTCCAGTACACCGCTGAATGGCCGGGAAAATTGAACCAGGTTGTGCTGATACAGCGTCACGTAGCGCTGGTGCAGGGCGATTGCATCAGCGATACCAAACTGCGCGGCAACCCGCTCAATCATCGCCGTGGTCCCGCCGCCGATATACCCCCGCACCGTTTCCGCAGTCAGCGTCGGGTAACCGTGTTCGAGTAACACCTGGTTCAGACACCAGGTGATGTCCGGCAAGGTGTCGACCAAGGTTCCATCCAAATCGAAGAGTACGGCTTCGACCCGCAACCGGGACGCCATCATTGAGCACTGGCGTAGTGACAAGGACGCCCCTTGCGGAACACCAGACGGTGGTAGCGCTCATCGACATTACTGCGTTTTTCGAGGGTGACCACACCCCGTCGCTTGATGGCTACCGAATGCCAGGGAGTGCGCCACAGGTCACTGGTGGGCACCAGCCGGATACCGATCTTCGTCGACACCGCCAGTTGCGGGTGAATCGACAGGCGCAGGCAATGCGGGTAGCGCGCCAGTAACAGGGCGCTCCAGGCCTCACTGCGCTGAATCACCCGCTGGGAGGCCGGTTTGGCGACCTTCTTCACCGCATTCAGGCTCATGCCGGCGAATACCTTGAGCCCCGAATAATCCTCGGACAGAAAGCGATGGATACCGCAGTACATCAACATCATGTGCGGTTCATCCTTGAAGCGCTGCTGCAACAGGATCAATGACTGACCGTGCTCGATCATCATCTCCTCACGCATGGCGTCCAGGCAATCAAGCTGAGGATAGGCATCCCTGAGGTCGAAATGGGCGAACGTACCGGGATAGTGCTGTTCGGCGTAGTCCTGGATAGCGTCGGTGTAAGCCTTGACGTCAGAATCGGGAACATGCACCAGGTCAGAGAACACATAGCCATCGGAGCAGATATGAATCAGCGCGCCCGGTGCATAGATCTCCCGGATCTCTTCACACAGGCGGTGTAACTCGTCGATTGCATGGTGTTCAGCAAGATCAGGGAGATGGCTCAGGGTTTTCTTGCGGCTGGGCGATTTGCCGGGAAAGGCTGGCAAGACCATTTCGACCTTGCGACCGCTCTCGACCGCCTGCATTACCTTCGCCAGATGGGGTTCCAGCACCTGCAACGTAAGCTCATGATCTTGTTCCGGGGCAAGACTGCGACGCCGAAACAGACATTCGAGGATTTGCTGGGCAATGTTCATGTGCGGGGTGTTCTGATGCGCACGCACCAGCTGACCGCCCGCCGGTTGGGCAACGGTATTTGAACCTTGCATAGACAATCCTTTGTGTGGTGAATAACGGCTATCTTTTGGCCGTCAGCAGATATGCCTTACCTGCGGGCGGCTAAATTCCTACAAGTCGTAAGAGTTTGTCAATCGTGGCCATCTGGAATATTAAGTCCCGCACGAGCCCCCGCCCCCCGGGGTCTGCAGCCAGTTAAGCAACTAACCCCCGCCTGCCCTACAAAAGCCCTTTCACCATCGGTACACACGCCAATTGAAGCCCGGAAGGTGAATAGTAAATAGCAGGTTCGTTACCCACGTAACCGCATCGCCGGTAAAAATCAGCAGCGTTCAGCGTGGCGTCCAGATTGACTTCTTTCAGGCCTAAGTTCCGTGCCAAGCATTCCAGGTGGTTCAGGACTTTCATGCCGATGCCTTGTTGCATAAAACCCKGAAGCACAAAGATCGCGCCGATTTCGCCGCTCTCCAGATCAAGCATTCCCGTCGCCACTGGTTCTCCTTGAATACAGCCCAGATAAAAGTGTTTTTCCATCAGGTCGCTGTACCCGTCCTCGGCTGATCCTGCCGTCCAGGCCAGCATTTGCTCCGCGGTATAAACGCCGATGCATTGATGCCGTATCGCTTGAAGGCGAATGTCGAAGGCTGTTTGGGAATCGCTTGGTGTGGCGCGTCTGATCTCGAACATTTCGTTCTCCGTTAGCCATCGGTGGACGGAGAACTAAAAAGCCCCGTCCATTTCTGGCGGGGCCTTGGGTAATGACGTCAAATCCTACGAACGCATGACCTCACGGCCCGCCAGAGGCGGTCATGGAGGAGCACATCATGTTCATGCGGMGTGTGTAGGTCATGGGGCGATAGTGTTTGGGGTGATCCGGCGTGTCAATCTTGGAGCAGCGTTACAAAACATCCGCGTCCGGCTGTTTGAAAACGTTCAGGTTCGAAAGCAACCACCCAGGCTAATGCCTGTCGGTTAAGTGTTGGCTGCCTCAAAAGATCGCAGCCTGCAGCAGCTCCTACGAATTTGTGTACTGCTTCGACTGGTCGGCGTAGATACCGTCCGAGCAAGCGCAAGTGACGCCGCTACGCTGGGACAGTTTGTAGCTTTCGCGTACTAATTTGAGAGGCGGCGTTCCATGTACCTATGCCCTCGTATTCCGCCTTGGAACTTTCCTATAAAATGATGTCAATGTGATAGCGCGCCACAACACCCAATCATCTTGGACCAACCAGCACCAGGCTGTTCCCTGGTAAATCATGGAAGTGTGTAATGAGACTAATCCTCGCCGTGTTGTTGATGTTCAGCAGCTACGTTTACGCCAGTTGCGACAACATCAGCAATGATGACCAGCGTAACTATTGCAAGGCTCGTGAGGGACGAGGCGGCTGYCAAAAYATCAAAGAYGACGACCTGCGCAATGCCTGCAAAGSRGAAACAGAAGGTACTGGCGATTGTGGRAACATCCGCRAYGATGACCAGCGCAACTATTGCAAGGCCAAGCAGGGCTGGGGGGGTTGCCAAAATATCAAAGACGACGGCCTGCGCAATCAGTGCAAAGCACTGGAGCACTAGTTGAAAACGCACTGACAGGGCTACAAGAATGCCGTCGACGTATCGCCTGATGCCAGTCGGTTAAGCCCTGTAAAATAAAAAGGTGACGGATCTATTTACTTAAATAGATCCGTCACCTTTTTCGTTCGTATAGGCGCCGATGCACTGGTGCCGTATCGCTTGAAGGCGAATGTCGAAGGCTGTTTGGGAATCGCTTGGCGTGGCGCGTCTGATCTCGAACATTTCATTCTCCGTTAGCCATCGGTGGACGGAGAACTAAAAAGCCCCGTCCATTTCTGGCGGGGCCTTGGGTTATTACGTCAAATCCTACGAACGCATGACCTCACGGCCCGCCAGAGGCGGTCATGGAGGAGCACATCATGTTTATGCGGCGTGTGTAGGTCATGGGGTGATAGTGTTTTGGATGATCCGGATTGTCAATTGGAGCGAAATGATGACGGGCTTAAACGCATAGCGATGGACTGATCTAAGAACCAAATATCTTGGATCGTGCGGACAGCCATCCAACCCAACAGTCTTCTGCCACTATGTCTGCGTACCCACGCTTTTCTTCCATTTCAATTGCGGAGCTTACCGGGACTGCAATACATGCTGCTTGATCTCTGATCGTAAGTACTTCCGATTCAGTCAACGGAGAGCCTTTTGTTTTTTCGGCATTAGTGAGAAGAGCTACTAATGCTGGAACAAAGACAAGGCAAAGCCGATCGTTCATTTTTTGAATCCAGCGTCAGGTAAAGGTGCAGGTTTTCGCACACTCGGGACCGAAGCAGCCCTCAAGCCGCCTTTCCCATCAGAAGTTCGCCGGGGTGTTGGCACTGATGATTTCAGCCTCATCCGCCCCAATATTCCGAAACCGATGCGGCAGCGTCGTCGGGAAGTAATACCCGTCGCCAGCGTTGAGCACACTGACCTGCCCATCAACCGTCAGCTCAACCGTGCCACGCGTAACGAGCCCACACTCCTCCCCTTCCACATGCACAATCGGCTCTTCGCCAGAACTGGCACCCGGTGCGTATTGCTCGCGCAACAGACGCATCTGCCGACTCGGCACCGAAGCGCCGATCAGCAAAAGACGCAGGCCATCACGGCCCAGGTCGGGCTGCTCGTTGGCGCGGAAGACGTATTTGTGCTCTTGGGGCGGCTGATCGAAGGTGAAGAAGTCCGCCAAAGACATGGGAATGCTTTCGAGGAGCTTTTTCAGGGAACTGACAGAAGGACTGACTCGATTCTGTTCGATCAGGGAGATGGTGGCATTGGTGACGCCGCTACGCCGGGCCAGCTCGCGCTGGGACAGTTTGTAGCTTTCGCGTACTAATTTGAGTCGAGAACCCGTATCCATGACAGCCTTATGTGAGAACGACTTAGGCTCTGTACGAAAACTGCCTGCGCGACGATCATGCTGCGTTAAAAACAGGCTCGCAATGCTCATGTAGGTCCCTACATTCCGCTTGCTCGCCTGTTTTTGCCTTGCCTGATCGCCGCTCGGCGAGTTTACGTACAGACCCTCGGGTAATGGGGGTGGATGGCGGGCGACTTTTGGCCGCGAAGAACACCGCTTCCCTGTCCCTGAACCGTGAAAGTCGGGTATTAAATCACGTTTGCTGGTGTTGCTCAGCAGGTTCGATAAATGGTTGGGTAAAAAGGCTGTTGAGCCTGATCTCACTCAGTTTAGATGGGCAAATTGTGGGAGCGAGCCTGCTCGCGATGGCGGTGTGTCAGGCG
>NZ_JBFTLU010000243.1:0-8672 GCF_056396605.1 Pseudomonas sp. 05T35 | reverse complement strand
GCTTGACGCTGATGGCCTTGACCACGCCAGCGGCGGGCGAAGGGATTTCCATGCTGGCCTTGTCGGATTCCAGGGTGATCAGCGACTGATCAGCCTCGACGGTGTCGCCGACCTTGACCTGGATCTCGATGATCTGGGCCTTGCCCGCCGAACCGATGTCCGGCACGTGCACTTGCTGAATGCTGGCAGCAGCCGGTGCGGCAGCAGGCGCCGCCGGCGCAGGTGCGGCAGCCGGTTTGGCTTCAGCTTTGGCAGCAGGCGCAGCGGCCGCCGCAGCGGCACCTTCGACTTCCAGTTCCAGCAGTTCGTCGCCTTCTTTCAGGCGATCGCCCAGCTTCACTTTCAGGCTTTTGATGATGCCGGCCTTGGGCGCAGGCACTTCCATGCTCGCCTTGTCCGATTCCAGCGTCAGGATGCTCTGATCGGCTTCGATACGGTCGCCGACCTTCACAAACAGTTCAATTACTTCACCTTCACCGCTGCCGATGTCAGGTACGCGAATGAGTTCGCTCACAGAGTCTCTCCTCAGCAGTCCAGTGGGTTGCGTTTTGCCGGGTCGATACCGAACTTGACGATGGCTTCAGCCACCACCTTAGGTTCGATGTCGCCACGGTCAGCCAGTGCTTCAAGGGCTGCCAACACCACGAAATGACGGTCGACTTCGAAGAAATGACGCAGTTTTTTGCGGCTGTCGCTGCGGCCGAAACCGTCGGTGCCCAGCACTTTGAATTCCTTGGACGGAACCCACTGACGGATCTGCTCGGCGAACAGCTTCATGTAATCGGTCGATGCAATGACCGGGCCTTTACGGCCGATCAGGCAGTCTTCAACGTAGCTGCGCTTAGGCTTCTGGCCAGGGTGCAGACGGTTGGTGCGCTCTACGGCCAGGCCATCGCGACGCAGTTCGTTGAAGCTGGTAACGCTCCACACGTCAGCGCCGACGTTGAACTCTTCACGCAGAATCTTCGCCGCTTCACGGACTTCACGCAGGATGGTGCCGGAGCCCATCAGCTGAACGTGGTGCGCCGCTTCGCGGGTGTCTTCTTCAAGCAGGTACATGCCCTTGATGATGCCCTCTTCCACGCCGGCCGGCATGGCTGGCTGCTGGTAGGACTCGTTCATCACGGTGATGTAGTAGAAAACGTCCTGCTGCTCTTCGGTCATCTTCTTCATACCGTCCTGGATGATCACCGCCAGCTCGTAGCCGTAGGTTGGATCATAGGTGCGGCAGTTCGGGATGGTGGCAGCCAGGATGTGGCTGTGACCGTCTTCGTGTTGCAGGCCTTCGCCGTTCAGCGTGGTCCGGCCGGCGGTGCCGCCGATCAGGAAGCCACGGGTACGGCTGTCGCCAGCGGCCCAGGCCAGGTCGCCGATACGCTGGAAGCCGAACATCGAGTAGAAGATGTAGAACGGCAGCATCGGCTGGTTGTGGCTGGAGTACGAAGTACCGGCGGCGATGAAGGAGCTCATGGCGCCCGCTTCGTTGATGCCTTCTTCGAGGATTTGGCCCTTCTGGTCTTCCTTGTAGAACATCACCTGGTCTTTATCGACTGGCTCGTAGAGCTGGCCGACGGAGGAGTAGATGCCCAGCTGACGGAACATGCCTTCCATACCGAAGGTGCGGGCTTCGTCCGGGATGATCGGTACGATGCGTGGACCGATTTCCTTGTCCTTGACCAGTTGCGCGAGGATCCGCACGAAGGCCATGGTGGTGGAAATTTCACGGTCGCCCGAGCTGTCCAGGATCGCCTTGAGGGTGTCCAGTGGAGGCGTCGGGATGTTGAAGCTCTTGGCGCGACGCTGAGGCACGAAACCGCCCAGTGCGGTACGGCGCTCGCTCAGGTAGCGGGCTTCGGCGCTGCCTTCTTCCGGTTTGAAGAACGGCAGGTTTTCCAGCTCTGCGTCCTTGACCGGAATGTCGAAGCGGTCGCGGAACAACTTCAGGCTCTCGACATCGACTTTCTTGGTGTTGTGCGCAGTGTTTTTCGCTTCGCCGGCACCGGTGCCATAACCCTTGATGGTCTTGGCCAGGATGACGGTCGGTTGTTCTTTGTGGTTGACCGCTTCGTGGTACGCCGCGTAGACCTTGTACGGGTCGTGGCCGCCACGGTTGAGCTTCCAGATCTCGTCGTCGGACAGATCGGCAACCATCGCCTTGAGTTCTGGCGTGTTGAAGAAGTGTTCACGCACGAACGCGCCGTCTTTGGCTTTGTAGTTCTGGTACTCGCCGTCGATAACTTCGTCCATGCGGCGTTGCAGAATGCCGTCGACGTCCTTGGCCAGCAGTGGGTCCCAGAAGCGGCCCCAGATGACTTTGGTCACGTTCCACTGGGCACCGCGGAACACGCCTTCGAGTTCCTGGATGATCTTGCCATTGCCGCGAACCGGGCCGTCGAGGCGCTGCAGGTTGCAGTTGATGACGAAGATCAGGTTGTCCAGCTTCTCGCGGCCGGCCAGGGAGATCGCGCCCAGGGATTCCGGCTCGTCGCACTCGCCGTCGCCCAGGAAGCACCAGACTTTCTGTTTGCCTGGCTGGATGAAGCCACGGTGTTCCAGGTACTTCATGAAGCGTGCCTGGTAGATCGCCTGGATCGGGCCCAGACCCATGGATACGGTCGGGAACTGCCAGAAGTCAGGCATCAGCCATGGGTGAGGGTAGGACGACAGGCCCTGACCATCGACTTCCTGGCGGAAGTTGTTCATCTGGTCTTCGGTGATGCGGCCTTCCATGAATGCACGGGCGTAAACGCCTGGCGAGGTGTGGCCCTGGAAGTAGATCAGGTCGCCGCCGTGTTCGTCGGTCGGGGCCTGGAAGAAATAGTTGAAGCCAATGTCGTACAGGGTTGCGCTGGAAGCGAAGCTGGAGATGTGACCGCCCAGGTCAGAATCTTTCAGGTTCGTACGCATCACCATGGCCATCGCGTTCCAGCGTACCAGCGAGCGAATGCGGCGTTCCATGAACAGGTCGCCAGGCATGCGTGCTTCGTGGGTAACGGGAATGGTGTTGCGGTATGGCGTGGTGATGGCGTAAGGCAATTGCGAACCGCTGCGGGTTGCGAGTTCGCCCATACGGGTCATCAGATAGTGAGCACGGTCTTCGCCTTCTTTGTCGAGAACCGATTCCAGGGCGTCCAGCCATTCCTGGGTTTCGACGGGATCGAGGTCTTGCATGGCTTGCTCCAGGGCGGAAAGGCTTCCAGAATCGGTTGCCTGAGTTAGCGACTGGCCTTGTGGGCAGACGTTATAAATTCTTGGAATGCCGGAGGTTGATTCGGCGGCGTGTAGTTTTACTACAAATCCTCGGCCATTTCAGCCTTTCGAATGTATAGACGAGTAGTAAAACTACAGAGGATGGGCGTGTGGCCTCCTGCTTCGTTGTAAGAATAATCGTTACTGTTGGTCTTTAGCTAACCGAGATAGGTGAAAGTTTGATGCTGGCTGCCAAAAAAAACGAAATTTCAGCTATTTCTAACTTTTGTTCGACAGTCCTTTGCGTAGTGCATTTCATGTATTCACTACAGACAGCCCTTTCTACGCCGATCAAGGATAGACCATGAGCCTTCCTTCGCTTACCGAACTGCCGGCCATTCTTCTTCCGCTTGCCAGCCGCGCCGAGCAGTCGTTCCGTGCCGCTGTTGCCCTGTTTGACGATGATCATGGCCTGTCGACCTGGTCGCCAGAGCGCTGGGCAGCGTTTGCCCGAGTGACAGCGGCCAGTGATTTTGTCATTGAGCAGAGCCTGCGTGACCCTTTGATGTTGCTTGAGCTTGTGCAGTCCGGCGAACTCGACCGAAGTTTCACCGCCGGTGAAATGTGCGCTCAGATCGCCGCCGCTGTGCAGGTGGCCACCACCGACGATGAGTTGGGTCGCGTATTGCGCCGTCAGCGTAACCGTCAGCAAGTGCGGATCATCTGGCGCGACCTGACCCGCCAGGCGGATCTGATCCAGACCTGCCGTGACCTCTCGGACATGGCCGATGCGAGCATCGATCAGGCTTATCAATGGTTGTATCAGCGCCATTGCCAGCAATTTGGTACGCCCACCGGGCGGCGCAGTGGCGAGCCGCAGCAAATGGTCATCCTCGGGATGGGCAAGCTTGGTGCAGTGGAGCTCAACCTGTCGTCGGACATCGATTTGATCTTCGCTTACCCCGAAGGCGGCGAGACGGTCGGCGTAAAGCGTCCATTGGATAACCAGGAATTCTTCATTCGCCTGGGCCAGCGGTTGATCAAGGCGCTGGACCCGATGACCGTCGACGGTTTTGTATTCCGCGTCGACATGCGCTTGCGGCCGTACGGTTCATCCGGCGCGCTGGTGCTCAGCTTCAACGCATTGGAGCAGTACTACCAGGACCAGGGTCGCGACTGGGAGCGTTACGCGATGATCAAGGCGCGGGTGGTGGCCGGTGATCAGGCGGCGGGGGCGCAATTGCTCGACATGCTGCGGCCGTTCGTTTACCGGCGTTACCTGGATTTCTCGGCCATCGAAGCACTGCGCACCATGAAGCAGCTGATTCAGCAGGAAGTCCGGCGCAAAGGCATGGCCGACAACATCAAGCTGGGCTCCGGCGGCATTCGCGAAGTTGAATTTATCGCGCAGGCCTTCCAGCTGATTCACGGGGGGCGCGACCTGAGTTTGCAGCAGCGTCCACTATTAAAAGTACTCAGCACGCTGGAAGGGCAGGGTTACCTGCCGCCAGCGGTGATCAGCGAGCTGCGCGAAGGTTACGAATTCCTGCGCTACACCGAGCACGCGATCCAGGCGATTGCCGACCGTCAGACGCAAATGCTCCCGCATGGCGAGCAGGATCAGGCGCGCATTGCTTTTATGATGGGTTTCGCCAATTGGACGGCGTTCCATGAGCAACTGATGTATTGGCGCGGCCGGGTCGACTGGCACTTCCGTCAAGTGATCGCTGACCCGGATGAAGAGGACGGCGAGGAGAGCGAAGTGGTGGTCGGCGGTGAATGGTTGCCGCTCTGGGAGGAAGCCCAGGATGAAGAGGCTGCTTGCCGTCAGTTGGAAGAGGGCGGTTTTGTCGATGCGCCCAAGGCCCTGAAAATGCTTGCCAGCCTGCGCAGCAGTCCGCAATTGCGGGCGATGCAACGTCTGGGGCGCGAACGACTCGATGCCTTTATTCCTCGTTTGCTGGCGCAAGCGGTGGAACATGCCAGCCCGGACCTGGTGCTGGAGCGCGTGTTGCCGTTGGTTGAAGCGGTGGCGCGGCGCTCGGCTTATCTGGTGTTGCTCACCGAAAATCCCGGCGCACTGCGACGCCTGTTGACCTTGTGTGCGGCCAGCCCATGGATTTCCGAGCAGATCACTCGCTTCCCGCTGCTGCTCGACGAATTGCTCAACGAAGGGCGACTATTCAAGCCACCGTTGGCACCGGAGTTGGCCGCTGAATTACGCGAGCGGCTGACGCGGATTCCCGAGGATGATCTTGAACAACAGATGGAAGCCTTGCGGCACTTTAAGCTGGCGCACCGCCTGCGGGTGGCGGCCTCGGAAATTGCCGGCAGCCTGCCGCTGATGAAAGTCAGCGACTACCTGACCTGGCTCGCCGAAGCCATTCTGGAGCAAGTGCTGGCCCTGGCCTGGCGCCAGACGGTCGCCAAGTACGGCTCACCGCAGCGTTCCGACGGAACCTTGTGCGACCCGGGTTTCGTCATTGTCGGTTATGGYAAGGTCGGCGGCCTGGAGTTGGGGCATGGTTCGGACCTCGACCTGGTGTTCATCCATGATGGTGATCCGCAGGCAGAAACCGACGGCCCGAAACCGATCGACGGCGCGCAGTTCTTCACCCGACTGGGCCAGCGGATCATCCATTTGCTGACCACCCAGACCAACTCCGGCCAGCTGTACGAAGTCGATATGCGCCTGCGCCCTTCCGGTGCGTCGGGGTTGTTGGTCAGTTCGTTGGGGGCGTTCGAGCGTTATCAGGAAAACGAAGCCTGGACCTGGGAGCATCAGGCGTTGGTGCGGGCGCGGGTGCTGGTCGGCAGTCAGGATGTCGGCCAGGCCTTCGAGAAAGTCCGGGCGAAAGTCCTGGGCCGTGCACGCGATTTGCCCAAGCTGCGTCAGGAAGTCAGTGAGATGCGCGCCAAGATGCGCGACAACCTGGGGAGCAAGGGCACCGCTGCCGGGACTGCGCCAAACGCCTTTGAAGCCACTGCTCCGTTCGACCTCAAGCAGGACGCCGGTGGTATCGTCGATATTGAATTTATGGTGCAATACGCCGCCTTGGCGTGGTCTGACACGCACCCTTCGCTGCTCCGCTATACGGATAACATCCGCATTCTGGAAGGTCTGGAGGAGGTCGGGTTGATGCCCGCCGAAGACGCCAGCCTGTTGCGTGAGGCCTATAAAACCTACCGCGCGGCGGCTCACCGCCAGGCCCTGCAGAATGAGGCCGGGGTGATTCCGGGGGACCAGTTTGTGGCCGAGCGACGGGAAGTGTTGCGGATCTGGCGCGAGCTGGGGTTAAGCTGAACAGGATATTTGAAACACTCAATACCCAATGTGGGAGCGAGCCTGCTCGCGATGAGGCCGTCACATCCAACATTTATGGTGACTGTCCTGCTCGCTCCCACAGTGGATCGACAGCGTTTTGTAGGATTCTCGAGGCGGGGAGGCGTATGCCTCCCCGGTTTGTTTTTGGAAAACACATGAAAATTCTGATCGTTGGGCCCAGTTGGGTCGGTGACATGGTGATGGCGCAGACACTCTTTCAGTGTCTGAAACAGCGTCATCCTCAGTGCGAAATCGACGTGCTGGCACCCGAGTGGAGTCGGCCGATCCTTGAGCGGATGCCCGAAGTGCGTCAGGCCTTGAGCTTTCCGCTCGGCCACGGCGTGCTGGAGCTGGCAACGCGGCGGCGGATCGGCAAGTCCCTGGCCGGCCAGTACGATCAGGCGATTCTGCTGCCCAATTCGCTCAAGTCGGCACTGGTACCGTTCTTTGCCGGCATCCCGAAACGTACCGGTTGGCGTGGCGAGTTCCGTTACGGCTTGCTCAACGACGTGCGCACCCTTGATAAAGAGCGTTACCCGCTGATGATCGAGCGCTTCATGGCGCTCGCCTATGAGTCGGGCGCCGAGTTGCCCAAGCCGTATCCGCGCCCGAGCCTGCAAATCGACCCGAGCAGCCGCGACGCTGCGCTGGCCAAGTTCGATCTGGCCCTTGATCGTCCGGTGCTGGCGCTGTGCCCGGGTGCCGAGTTCGGCGAGTCCAAGCGCTGGCCGTCGGAGCACTACGCCAAGGTCGCCGAGGCGAAAATCCGCGAAGGTTGGCAAGTCTGGCTGTTCGGTTCGAAGAACGATCACGCGGTCGGCGAAGACATTCGCTCGCGACTGATCCCGGGCCTGCGTGAAGAGTCGGTGAACCTCAGCGGCGCTACTTCGCTGGCCGAGGCCATCGACTTGCTGTCCTGCGCCGATTCGGTGGTGTCCAACGACTCCGGCCTGATGCACGTCGCGGCAGCGCTGAACCGTCCGCTGGTGGCCGTCTACGGTTCGACGTCGCCGGGCTTCACGCCGCCGCTGGCCGAGAAGGTCGAGATCGTTCGTCTGGGCATCGAGTGCAGCCCTTGCTTCGATCGCACCTGCCGTTTCGGTCATTACAACTGCTTGCGCCAGCTCACGCCGCAACCGGTGAACGACGCCCTAGATCGCCTGCAAGGCGCTCCGGTCGAGGTCCGTTAAGTTGCGGGTACTGTTGATCAAGACTTCCTCGCTGGGCGATGTGATTCATGCGTTGCCGGCGTTGACCGACGCGGCGCGGGCGATCCCGGGCATCAAGTTCGACTGGGTGGTGGAAGAAGGCTTCGCCGAGATCCCGACCTGGCACCCGGCTGTCGGCAAGGTGATTCCGGTGGCGATCCGCCGCTGGCGCAAGAACGTCTGGCAGACCATCAAAAGCGGCGAGTGGAAACGCTTCAAGCAAAGCGTTCGTGCCACCAAATACGATCTGGTGATCGATGCCCAGGGCCTGCTCAAAAGCGCCTGGCTGACCCGTTACGTCCGCGCGCCGGTAGCCGGGCTGGACAAGAACTCGGCCCGTGAGCCCATCGCCGCGCGGTTTTATTCCCGACGTCTGGCGGTAGCCCGAGGGCAACACGCCGTGGAACGACTGCGTCAGTTATTCGCCGTGGCGCTGGGCTACGACCTGCCACAAGGGTTGGGCGACTATGGCCTGAACGTCGAGCGGTTGGTCGAGCTGCCGCGCAAGAATCCTTACGTACTGTTCCTGCATGGCACTACGTGGGACACCAAACATTGGCCGGAAGCTTACTGGCGCGAGTTGGCCGAACGCATGGGCCACCTCGGCATGGCGGTGAAGCTTCCGTGGGGCAACCCGGCCGAAAAGGCCCGGGCCGAGCGCATCGCCAAGGGGCTGCGCAATGCCGAAGTGCTGCCCAAATTGAACCTGGCCGGCGTCGCCAAAGTGCTGGCCGGTGCGCAAGCCTGCGTGGCAGTCGACACAGGCCTCGGTCATCTGGCCGCTGCGCTGGATGTGCCGACGATATCGTTGTTCGGCCCGACCAATCCGGGCCTGACCGGCGCCTATGGCAAAAGCCAGGTGCACCTGGCGAGCGACTTCCCGTGTGCGCCATGCATGCAAAAGAAATGTTCTTACCAACCGACTGCTGAAGATCAGCGTCGATTCGATT
>NZ_JBFTLU010000242.1:0-15463 GCF_056396605.1 Pseudomonas sp. 05T35 | reverse complement strand
TGCATGGGTAAAGCTCGCCGAGCTTGCAGGCTTACCTGGTCAAACTATTGATATGCGAACTCTCCGGCGAAAGCTTGGCCGCCGCCAGCCTCCATCGACTCTTTGTTTTCAGGACTTCGGCTCCGCGGGGCCGGTGCTCGGAACAATTCACGGGAGCAAGGGCAGGGAAGCCGAAACAGTTCTGCTGTTGTTACCCAAAAGCGATGCCCGTGGCAATACGGATGAAGAAATGCGCATTGCGTTTGTTGGGGCTACCCGAGCCCGAACTCAGCTGCGCACTGGCAGCGGCTTCAAGCTCTCCTCTGCAAATCTACCTGAAAGCAAACGTACGTACAGTTTTTTGCCAAGATGCACAGAGCAGGCGCTAATGACCGAGATAGGACGGGAGGGCGATATTTGGGCCACTGGTCTAACAGGCTTTGAGCACTTTGACGAAATCGGGGCGGCCTGGGCTCAGCAGCGCTGTTTGGAGCTTGTAGCTGCTCCCAAAATGGGACGTGCCTCTCGCTCAATGGCAACAAAGAATCTTTATGCAATTGCTGTCGAAGATGAAGCCCCCTTAGCAATCCTATCTCCAGCAGTTCGAAACGATCTCTGGTCGTTAGCTACAGTTATCAAATCCAGTGAAGACCTCTACCCATCGACGCAAATAAATCACTTGCGCCTGATAGGTGCTCGAACTCTGGTACTAGCACCTGACGACCAGGAGGCAACTCGCTTGCACGAGCCGTGGGCAACCAGTGGATTTATGCTTGCACCTATGGTCATCGCCTATACCAAGATCCGGTTCTGGAAGAAAAAATGACTCGAGCACAAACCTACCCGCGAGACCATGTGCTATCACGCTTAGCTACTGACTTGGTCGGCCCGCGAGAATCAGATGAATGCGTCAATGCCCGCCCTTCCGATATATACGCAACGGGCATACTTTGGCCACAGAATAGCGCTCCGGATCCGGATGATGACAACAGTTTGGCCACTGAAGGAGAGTCTGTACATGACGAAGGCACTCCTGCTGATGAAGCCGTGGCAGCATCGTCTTTACGGCGACCATCAACAGCTGGGCTATCGTTTGCGGTGAGCTGCAATGATGGCGCACCCGTAGTATCAGTGTTCATTGAGTTTGGACTTTATTCGCCAGAAGAGCTCCCCGGCGCAAAAGGCCCCAAAACCTGGCGTCGCAGAGCAATCGCAATTGAGATTGATCATCTCGAGCTTACAACAGCGAGACCCAAGCAAGCGCTCAACAAGGTCGGAGTTCCTGCGGGTGTTGCACTGAATATTCGAGTCCTTAACATTGGAGAAAAATGGCTAACCACTTTAACTTTGGTTAACGGAGCAACGCCCGAGCAGGGCAGAGATGAATCGGAAGCCGCAACACTTTTTCAAACAAGCTTAAGGGTTGTCCCTGCATACGGCACACAGCTTGTTCCCAAGCCGTCGCGCAGGCCGAGTGTAGATTCGGACGACGAGGCTGCCGCGTTGCTTTACCGTGAAGCGCACGAGTTTGCAGCAGGTCATACCTGTGCTGCTGACTGGGAAGAGGATGCAGAAGGCGCAGCCATATCTGTAAACACTACCTGGTTGCCTTCTGTGATTGTTCCAGCCGTGGACGCCGGCGGCCACCAAGTTTTCCTCGACTTAGCTAGTAAAAGCGAGACGTTCGAAGCTTCTTGGCTTGCTTCTGCCGCACCTGACAAGCTCGCAACTGCACTTATCGGCGTCTCGCAGTCCTATAGAAACTGGATTCAACTGCAAGAGGAAAAACTAATAGAGTTATCCTCAAATCTTAAGGCGGCGGCTGAGGCGAATATCAGAAGGTGCTACGAAGTTGCCGACCGAATGGAGGCCGGTGCAAGAAAAGTCGGGAGTGACCCTACGCTGACCCGCGCTTTCCAGCTCGCCAATAGCGCAATGATCATCCAGTACAGTTGGGACAAGGAAAAATCTGCTCGAGGCACTTTGCGGTGGCGCCCATTCCAGCTTGGTTTCCTTCTTCTTTCAGCTGAGTCAGCAGTGTATTCAGATCACCCCGCACGAGAAATCATGGATCTGCTGTGGTTTCCTACTGGCGGCGGGAAAACTGAAGCGTATCTAGGTCTGATCGCATTGACAGCCTTTTATCGGCGTCTTGCTAGGGGGGACGAGGGGGCAGGAGTGGCCGCAGTTATGCGCTACACCCTACGATTGCTTACTACCCAGCAATTCATTCGTGCCTCAGCACTTATTATGGCGTGCGAAACTATCCGCCGTAACTCCTCTGGACTTGGTCAAACTCCATTCTCGATCGGCCTCTGGGTGGGTGGAGACGCGTCGCCCAATATGCGCAAGGGGTCATATGCATCCCTCAAGGGAGAGAGCGGAGCTTCTCCAAAACAGCTGCAAGCTTGCCCTGCGTGTGGAGAGCGTCTCACATGGACCCAGACTTCTAATGACGCTCCCGTGCTCGTTCACTGCGTCAATAACACCTGCCAACTACACGCTGGTGGTTTACCCTTACCGATCTGGACAGTAGACGAAGATATATACGAAGTGCGCCCAACTTTGCTTATCGGCACCGTAGATAAGTTTGCGCAGATAGTCCGCAAGCCGGCGATAAATCGGTTATTCGGATTGGATAACGGCCACGTGCCAGATTTGATCATCCAGGATGAGCTTCATTTAATTTCGGGGCCTCTCGGGACTGTGACTGGTCTCTATGAAGCTGCCTTCGACCTCATGCTATCGTCCCAAGGTGCGAAACCTAAAGTCATAGGTTCAACAGCTACTATTCGGCGAGCTGCAGACCAAGTACTTGCTCTTTTCGATCGATGCATTTGCCAGTTTCCTCCCCCAGCCATTGACCATGATGACTCTGGTTTCGCCGTAACCAATCATCAAGCAGCAGGGCGTCGATATGTCGGTATTGCCTCAGCAGGTCGATCCGCCAAGTACACACTCCAAGCAGCATCTGCGTCGCTATTGCAGTCCGGGAAAGGAGGCTTCGATAGCTCGAAAGAAGCAGACCCTTACTGGACGTTAGTCGCTTACTTCAACTCACTCCGCGAGCTTGGAGGCTCTCTCGTCCTAATGCAGGATGACGTTRATGACAGTTTGAAGACTCTTTCAGATTTGAGAGGGGAAAAGCAAAGATCTTGCGAAAATATCGAAGAGTTAACTTCTCGACGGTCTCAGGACGAAGTCCGCAATATGCTGGACTTGCTTGCTGTTCATGCTAGTAAGCAAGGTGCTCTAGATGCAGTGCTAGCGACGAACATGCTATCAGTCGGAGTGGACATTCCCCGTCTTGGCTTAATGCTTGTGTATGGCCAGCCTAAAGGTATTGCCGAATACATCCAGGCCACAAGCCGGGTAGGTCGCGGTGACGTTGCCGGTTTGGTCGTATCGGTGCTAAACAGTGCAAAGGCTCGGGACCGATCGCATTTCGAGACATTCCGTACTTGGCATTCAACGCTTTATCGCGACGTTGAGGCGACTAGCGTAACCCCTTTTGCATCGCGTGCGCGGGATCGGGCTCTGCATGCGGTCCTGGTTGCTGCGGTCCGTCATCTCGTACCAGGAATGCTGGAACAGCCAGTTCTTGATGGCAACGCGGAAGCTGCTGCCCGTGCGTTGATATCTCAGATCACTGCG
This sequence comes from Pseudomonas sp. 05T35, assembly GCF_056396605.1. Classification (NCBI taxonomy): domain Bacteria; kingdom Pseudomonadati; phylum Pseudomonadota; class Gammaproteobacteria; order Pseudomonadales; family Pseudomonadaceae; genus Pseudomonas; species Pseudomonas sp. 05T35. The sequence continues at coordinate 11,830 of NZ_JBFTLU010000242.1, read as the reverse complement.
CGGGCGGCTCGCATAGACCCTGATGAAACTGCAGTTGAGGGAGAGTTGCTAGAACGCCTAGATAACTGGGCTGCACGCAACGCAAGCAATTACTGGCATGAATACAAACCACGGGATTCGCTACTCCAAAGTGCTGAGCGCGCGGCGACCGAAAAAGCTCTGGGTCGCAGCCCAGGCGAAGCCTGGCCGACAATGAACAATATGCGCAGTGTTGAAACCGGTACGCCGTTCAGGCTAGCGGAGAGATTACGTGCCGAGGGGGAATCAGGTAAATGAGCAATGAATTAGGAGAACTTCGCCGTAGTGCGGTAGTAGCTACCTTTGGTCGTGGCGCTATTATTGATTTCAGAGCAGACCAGGCAACGATTTCCGCAGTCGCGGCCGGACTGGAGGAGTGGGACCGATCATTTCCCCCTGCAGGTCTCAGAAACGAACAATGTATTCATGAACCCCGACTCCAGCGGAGGCTCGGAGTACATGGCTTCCGTCTGCCGCCGGTAACTGATCCAGCAAGAGCTAGGAAAGGTGATGGAGATAAACGTTCTTTGGTAGCCACCAGGTTCCCAGGATGGCTCCAATGTCCTAGATGTAATCGTATTGCTCCACAAAAGAAATGGGGGTATGAGCCAGGAAAGGCATTCAGATACTGCTCTTGCCTCTCCGGAAAAGGTGAAGCGGGACGCACGTACGTTGTACCAGTTCGATTTGTGATGGCATGCCCAAATGGGCACCTTGACGACTTTCCCTGGCACTGGTGGGTTAGCCATGAAGAAGAATGCACAGGACGTAGCGGTTTCCTTCACTTGGAATCTGAGCGGCCAGGTCATGCTGGACTGATTCTTAGCTGCCCMAAATGCAATGCGCGGAGGTCAATGGATGGGATTTTCTCAAATCAAACTTGGGAGAGGTTTTCGACCTGTTCAGGGAAGCGTCCATGGCTCGCAGGACCAGACCAAAATTGCAGTCACCATCCCCAAGCAGTTCAGCGGGGGGCATCAAACCTTTATTTTCCCGTTATCGAATCAGCCCTAAGTATCCCACCGTGGTCCGACCGACTTCAGGAGGTGATCGGCATTTATTGGGATGCCATCGTTACCGTTGAATCAGGGCAAAGGGTCAGTTTTGTTAGAATGCTTGCTGAAAACGTCTTAGCTCCGGCGCTTCAGGAGTTACACGTAACACCAGAGCAGCTTGTCGCGCAGATCGACTACCGCCTTCACCAATATACTCAGCCAGTAACCGATCTAAAGCAGGAGGAATATCGGCAGTTAACCTCCGGCCAAAACACAGATAGCGATACGGATAGAGAGTTTGAAGTTAGAAATGTTACTGTTCCTACAGATCTAGCGCCGTGGTTTAGCCGAATTGTAAAAGCAGTGCGATTAAGAGAGGTTCGTGCTTTAAAAGGCTTTACACGCATAGTTCCACCGGGAGACGAGAACCGCGATTTAGCAGCACTCTCACTCCAGCCAATGACGTGGTTGCCCGCAATTGAAGTTCGAGGCGAAGGGGTTTTCCTCGAGTTCAATTTAGAGCACCTCGCCAAATGGGAAGTAGAACAGAAATGGGCTCAAGACCGAGCGGAAAAATTGGATCTAGCGTGGAAGCATGAATGGCGTGAGCGGTATGGCGATGACTCTGAGTTACCTGAGTCCATCACTCTGCGTTTTTTACTCATTCACACCTTTGCGCATGCGCTGATGCGACAGTTAACTCTCGAATGCGGGTACTCAAGCGCCTCTCTCCGGGAGCGGATTTATGCATCGACTGGCGATCTCCCGATGGCCGGCCTGCTGATATTCACTGCCACCTCCGATGCAGATGGCACTCTGGGTGGTTTACAACGGCAGGCGGATGCAGCACGGATTGTCAGGACTGTGGAGGCAGCTATTGCAGCGATGGAGTGGTGCTCATCTGACCCGTTATGCATTGAAGATGTGTTCGCACGTCCGGGTAGTTTCCTCCTTGCCGCATGTCACGCCTGTGTGCTGGCGCCGGAAACATCATGCGAGCACTTTAACCGATTTCTMGATCGCGCCTTGCTAGTTGGTCCGGCAGGCACCTCCCAGACGGGATACTTCTCAGATCTACTTCCCGGGAGAAAAAAATAAGATGGCGACTATGTGGCCTAGGTCTCTACCACGTGAAGTTCTTGAAAACCCCCTGCGAGCGGCAGAAGTCAGGATTTACAACGCTCTAAAAGATGCATTGGGCGCTCCGTTCACGGTGTTCTACAGTCGTCCATGGCTTGGACTAACGCCTGCTGGGGCCGAACGGGATGGAGAATGCGACTTCCTGGTTGCCCATTCTGATCTAGGTATCCTAGCGCTTGAAGTTAAGGGCGGAGCGATTGCATATGATCCCGCGTCTAACAATTGGACAAGTCGTGACAGGCATGGATTCGTACACGGCATCAAAGATCCTGTCGCACAAGCTCGGAGTGCCAAACACAATATCCTTCTGCAGCTCCGCAACTCAACCATATGGCGCTCACGCCGAATACGCGCGCACCATGGAATCATGTTGCCTGACTGCGCAGTGCCCCAGACAGGTTTAAGTGCAGAAGCGCCGCGTCAGATTGTTTGCTCATACGAAGACGTACATGACTTGAGATCTTGGGTACTTGAACGAATGGGGGCGGGGCATCCCCTAGCAGGCGGTGAAGAGCTTTTGGGCCAAGACGGTTTAACAGCCTTGGAAGACCTGTTAGCCCGCCCCTTCATGCTGAAAATGCCACTAGGACACCAGCTAGCAGAAGACGAGCATGCTTTGCAGGCATTGATAAAACGAAAACTGCATGGTATAAGGAACATCGAAACGGGCAGCTTTCATGAAATATGCCTGCAATTGGCAAGCCGAGCTGCTATTACTTTTCAGGTGTCTGAGCAGGCCTCTTTCTTCGACGAAACTGCCCCCGAGCTGGTCATGGAAGCTGTCGATACCAATCCACAATTTGCCTTTGATGCTATTGTCGTCGATGAGGCTCAAGATTTCAGGCCTCTGTGGTGGATAGCGCTAGAGTCTCTGCTACGACCCGGCGAGCGTTCCCGCCTCCAAGTCTTCTATGACTGCAACCAACGGGTATACGATCGCGGCGGCCGCCCACCTGAGGGAGTAGAGCTTGTTCCTATACGGCTCACGCGTAACTTACGTAATACATCCCAGATCCACACGGCAGCAATGCGACATTATGCTGGGCATGAAATCCTACATAATAATCTCGAAGGGGTTGAGGTAGAAGCCGTACCGGTAAACAGTTTAGCCGCAGCTTTAGAGTCAATTGACGCAAAAATTAGGGAGCTCATAGGGCCTGAGCGCATCCCTCCATGTGATATTGCGGTACTTACCTCATCACCCCTAATTGCCAATAGAATCGCTTCGAATGGCCGTCTAGCGGGGGAGCTGCTTTGCAATGCAACCTCTCCTGATGAGGAAGCAATTACAGTCGATACTATACGTCGGTTTAAGGGGTTGGAGCGTAGCGTAGTCATACTGCTCGCTACGCCAGACTTGCTGGAAACGCCAGAGCTGGCGTATGTCGCTTTATCGAGACCTCGGACTCTTTTATATATCTGCGGCTTCCCCGATGTGCTTGCGGCGATATTAAAGTCACAGATTGCGCCTTAACTGATAGCAGCCATTTTACACGGTCTGAACGACGTGATCAGTTGCTACTCTTGTGGCAGCTTTCGGCCCAGACTGTATGGAAACGCATGCACCGTTTTGTAGTCTGTGCTGCTACGTGAAATCTGCCAGCGTTTGGTTAGTCAGCAGACCCAAAATTTATATAAGAGCGCAATTTTCGCTCCGGCGCTGACTATCACGCGTGTTCTATAATGTTTTCACACAGCCTGGGACAAAAGCAGGCTGTGGGTACGATGCTGAGTGTATGACGCGGATAGATGAAGAAATGAAAATTTCGGAGTGAAGGTTTGACTTTCACGTGTGGCATAAAAGTTTATTGCAGCAAATAGCTGCTCATTATATTTTGGTGAGATTTGGTGGGTGAAAAATATAAAAAGCAACATGGGTGGGGCATAAGTAAAGGAACCCTTGAGGCGATTAAAAAAGCTCACRATCGAGGGTGTGGTTTTGAGTGGGGTACGCAAACATGGAGCATAAGAAGAGCAGGATATCCTATCGACACTTGCATGGTGCGCCGAGCCTAACAAGTGTTCAGATCGCTCGCTTCGCTAATTCGGGACGCCCGCAAGCTAAGCTTGCGTTCGCCTCTTATTCTATACGTAGGGACTTAGAACAGGTGGTTTAGAATGAGTGGAACTCAAAGATGTTGGCTTCTGCTCGAGAAGTCCGATCAGACAAGAGTTTCGAAAGGTATTGATGGTTACCAAGATAAGACAGGTGAAGAGTACCGATATGACAGCCTTGTTCCGAACTTCAAAAATATCAAGACCGGAGATATAGCAATCCTTCGGAAGGAGGACGAAATTCTTGGCTTTGGTCGGATTGGCATAATCGCCGAAGCCCAATCCATAAAGACCCACCGGCGCTGTCCTTCGTGCAAGTCAACCGACATTAGGGAGCGTAAAACAAAGACCCCAAAATGGAAGTGTGGTCATTGCGCAATCGAGTTCTTCGAGCCAGATACCACCGAGGCGCCTGTTATGTCATTTACAGCGAATCTTGAAGGTTTTGCACATTTCGGTAATCCACCACCCGTTCAGGCCATCAAGTTGTGTTCTGCTAGCGGCGACGGCTTGGTATCTCAGTTGTCCATGATGCAGCTGGATTTTGAGACGGTGAGGACGCTTCTGGAAGGAACCGATATTCAGCTATCACCTCGATCTAGGACTGGAGCCATGGGTCAGGGGCTAGGTTTGTCATCGGAGGAGCGTAAGTGCGTCGAGCTCCATGCTATGGGAATCGCTCGTAAGCTCTATGAGGACGCCGGATGGTCTGTAATCGATACTTCGGCTTCGCAGCCCTATGACCTGTTTGCAGCACTGAATGCCGAGAAGCGTTTCATTGAGGTTAAGGGGACGACCGGTGAGGGCGCTTCGATAATTCTTACGAGTGGAGAGGTGATTCATGCGAAAGCCAATCCTCAAGAGTGTGCATTGGTGGTGGTGTCTGAGATTAGGTTAGAAAACGGTGCGGATGGCTTGTATGCGTCAGATGGTAAAGTCAGCACTCATCTTGATTCTTGGTGCCCAGAGGAAGACAGCCTCGAGGCTACTCAATACCGGTACCGCATTAAGAATGATTAGGGCCCAACAATTCGCTACGGGCGCGACTTCCCTGAAGGCTGCGACTTTGTTTCAAGCGTTAGTCGAAGTCCACAATGGTCGAGATCGGTCACCTACGACTGGCTGCTTTAGGCTGACTCTGTTGAAAAAGTCGCTTCCGGTAGTTTTGAGGCATTTCCAGGGGGTACTCGACCCCTAACCCAAAGCGAGATCGTTGCGTATATGAGATTTTAGAAGGGCGGTTTTTCAATACATAGGTAACGCAACGTTGAAAGTCGACTTCTCCAACAGAATCGGCCACAAGCAGTCATTCAAATGTGCCTAGGAAATCAAGGGCGATTCAGCTCCTGAGACTTCTCCTCTCTCTCAAAGCTCTTCAGACGACGTTCATTCAGGTAGAATCGCCGACTGCTAAACGAGCGCCCGCATCGGCGAGGAGAAATACCCAGGCGATGCGTTAGCCATACAGATGACGAGCCCTGCAAATCAGCTGAATTCTGCGCTTCCTTTTGGTTTACGCGCGATCGCACCCTCAACAGGCGGCAAAGATGTACACAGATATGGCTGTCAAAAATCCAAGTGCCCCAACAGCCAGCAAGGCATCTGCTCAGCCCATAAAAATTGTGCGGGGACCTACAGGCCTTCCCAAAGTCATCAGTTTGTTCTGTGGGGCCGGCGGGTTGGATTGGGGTTTTCACCAGGAAGGGTTTCAGATTCCAGTCGCGATTGATATATCTGCGGCTGCCATCAGCACTCATAAGAGAAACTTCCCTAAAACTCATAGCGTTGCTGCCGATTTGATAAAGCTCCAACCTGAAGGAGTGTTCCAACTGGTTAGGAGTCGAGTGAAGTCGAAAAGCCGCATCGGTTTGATCGGCGGGCCACCCTGCCAAGGTTTTTCACGTGCAAACACCAATTCGAAAGTTGATGACCCTAGAAACCAGTTGCCGCAACTATATCTAGATATAGTTAAGAGGCTCCAAGTTGACTATATCGTTGAATTTGTTGTGTTTGAGAATGTTCTTGGAATTCGCGATAAAAAGCACGCTCCAACCTACGAGGCGCTGATTAAGGGGTTGGAATCCCTCGGCTTTTGTATTACGGAGAAGGAGCTATGTGCCCTCGATTTTGGTGTACCTCAAAATCGACGCAGAATCGTGTTGTCGGCTCTACGCGCAGATCAAGGCTATAGTGAAGTACGCCCAGAGGCGCATACTGGATTAAGAACGGTAAAGGAAGCAATAGGCGCACTCGCCGAGCCAACTTTTTTTGATAGAAAGTTGAGGGCGGAAGATATTCCTGTGCATCCCAATCATTGGACTATGAATCCAAAATCTCCACGATTCAGTGATCCCGATGGCGACTATCCGAAAGGGCGCAGCTTTAAGCGCCTTTCATGGGGCGATGCAAGTCCGACAATTGCATTTGGTCATCGTGAGATACATATTCATCCAAGTGGAACTAGACGACTCAGTATTTACGAGGCAATGATACTGCAAAGTTTTCCTTCGAGCTTCGTTCTAGAAGGTAATTTATCCCAGCAAGTCGAGCAGGTATCTAATGCTGTACCACCACTGCTTGGAAAAAGTATCGCCGCGGCCGTAAAAAAATCCATAAAAACCAAAAAAAACTTAAAGGCGAAGTAGAGCGCTAATCTACTTCGCTCTTTTCAGGCAGGAGTTATTAGGTGGCGTTCATAGACCGCTGTTCGTGAACAGTAAACCATTGCCACCACTCAGCGATATAATATCTTTCTGATTCAAGTAGTGCTTTAGTACTCATTACCTCAGCATAAGGATCAGCATTATGATGATGGCATGATCAAGATCTTGAAGCTTAGCGGCTTGTTTCTCGGCTTTAGAGGCCCGCTTAGGTTCCAAGCGAGGCACCAAAGGCGTTGGTGATGGGGCTCGAAAATAAGGGCCAGCGTTCATTGGCCCTTATTTGTATTGCGTTTTAATATAGTTCCATGCGTCGTTTAAAATAAACTTATTTGTCGTTTATGTAAGCTTGCCTGTCGTCCGACGGCGGCCAGCGCCAGAAATCAATCCCAGCTCAAAGCCCCACCAGTCTGATACTCAATAACCCGAGTCTCAAAGAAATTCTTCTCTTTCTTCAAGTCCATGATCTCGCTCATCCAAGGGAACGGGTTAGTCGTCCCTGGATACTCTTCTTTCAAACCGATCTGCGACAAACGACGGTTAGCGATGAACTTCAGGTAGTCCTCCATCATCGCCGCGTTCATGCCCAGCACGCCGCGAGGCATGGTGTCGCGAGCGTATTCGATCTCCAGCTGAGTGCCCTGCAGAATCATCTGCGAAGCTTCTTCCTTCATTTCAGCATCCCACAGGTGTGGGTTTTCGATTTTGATCTGGTTGATCACGTCGATGCCGAAGTTCAGGTGCATGGATTCGTCGCGCAGGATGTACTGGAACTGCTCGGCGACGCCGGTCATTTTGTTGCGGCGGCCCATGGAGAGGATCTGGGTGAAGCCGCAGTAGAAGAAGATGCCTTCCAGAACGCAGTAGTAGGCGATCAGGTTGCGCAGCAACTCTTTGTCGGTTTCGACGGTGCCGGTTTCGAACTTCGGATCGGAGATCGAACGGGTGTACTTCAGGCCCCAGGTGGCTTTTTTAGCGACCGATGGGATCTCGTGGTACATGTTGAAGATCTCGCCTTCATCCATGGCCAACGATTCGATGCAGTACTGGTAGGCGTGGGTGTGGATCGCCTCTTCGAACGCCTGGCGCAGGATGTACTGGCGGCATTCCGGGTTGGTGATCAGGCGGTACACGGCCAGCACCAGGTTGTTGGCAACCAGGGAATCGGCGGTGGAGAAGAAGCCGAGGTTGCGCATCACGATGCGGCGCTCGTCGTCGGTCAGGCCTTCCGGGTTTTTCCAGAGGGCGATGTCGGCGGTCATGTTGACTTCTTGCGGCATCCAGTGGTTTGCGCAGCCGTCCAGGTACTTCTGCCAGGCCCAGTCGTATTTGAATGGGACGAGTTGGTTGAGGTCGGCGCGGCAGTTGATCATGCGCTTTTCGTCGACCGAGCTTCAAGGGCTGCGGCACCACCGGCGCTGTCGAGGCGGTCCATGTTGGCTTCAGTAGCATGGCCAGCATTGGCGCCTTTGGCGACAACTTCGCCGTCTTCTTTGTCGAATTCGTCCCAGCTCAGCATGACGTGTCGTCTCCTGCGTGAGGGCCAGTCGCCCGTGTGAAAACACTGATGGTCGGTTTTTCACACGGCCCGCTGGCCGCGTTGTCTCTAAAAGGAATCGTTTGTTGCAGCAGTACGCAGGCAAAAAACAGAAATGTGTACGGGTGTCCTGAAGTCGCTAAGGGCGGAGATAACGTCGTCAGCTCCTGCGGTGGCCTCAGCGTCCTGCATCCTCCTGTAAGGGGATGTTGCAGGCCCGATTTACGGGCGCATTATAGGTGTTTTTTCACGCTTGTGGTGCGACGAAGTGGCTCAGAGAACCCTCGGCAGGGCGCGTAATCAAGGMGGAGCAAGGGTTTACAGGGCTTTGGCCGATGAAGATTTTTTTTAGCGGTTTTTGGCGACTCGGCAGCGCTGATGGTGTCGGAGTTTGCTGTCAAAACGGCGCAAGCCCGATGGGATGGGACTTACAGGGGAGATGGGGTGTTTTTCGAGGCGCGATTGTGTGCAGTTTCGGGCGCCAATTGTTGATTGGATTGTCTGTTCAAAAAACAACCAAAAGCGGCTTATTACACTACATGTAGTGTTTTGATCTGCGTTTCTCTCGCTCCAGACACAACGACGCCCGACGAGAGTCGGGCGGTGATGTCGGGTTCGGCATTAAGCCAAGCCTCAGCGTTGATGATCAGCCGTTGGAGCAGCCGTTACCCATTACGCTGTAGCGCAGAATATGCCGTTGACCTTTCGAGTCTTCATATTCCATGCGGGCCGGTACAACTTCGCAAACGCTGGGAACTTCGCTCATGGAGATAACTTTGGCGATGTCCAGGTGAGTCGAGTAAGTGTATTCCTCTACCGGTACGGTGTTGTTGGCGACATCAGTCGGGATCTCGTCTGCCATGGCGGTTGCACACAGACTGCTGAGGGCCAGAACCAATAAAGCTTTCATTTCAATTTTACCTTTTAAAGGTCGAAGGGGGTCACGCAACCTTTTTGGGGTTGCGTGTGGAACTTGACGACTAAGTGTTGGATTAACTGCCTTCGTGGGGGCTGCAACTGGGTTAATCACGTTTGCCGTGTTGGCGAGGCTGATTTTAGGGGGCCGAGTTGCACGCATATAGGTGTGCTTTTGATAAAGACTTTTGGCATATCCTGTAACAATCCCTTAAAAACGACCTCGTGTGCTTCAGGGCCGGCTTTCTCGAAATGCCTGAAAGCCAATGAAACCGCGGTGTCTGAGCGGTTCGCTCGGTAAACACGACGTTTTGTAGGGGCTTGTTACTACCATCGTCGAATGGTTCTATAGGCCCGCCCCGGGCTACAACTGGGCCATACAAAAACAACTATTCCACCGAGGTAAGAAAGATGAGTGCGGCTTCTCTGTATCCCGTTCGTCCCGAGGTTGCAGCCAACACGCTGACTGACGAGGCGACCTACAAGGCCATGTACCAGCAGTCGGTCGTCAACCCGGACGGTTTCTGGCGCGAGCAAGCCAAGCGCCTCGACTGGATCCCGAGAGCCGCAACATCACCTACCGCGAGTTGCACGAACAAGTCTGCAAGTTTGCCAACGCCTTGCGCGGCCAGGATGTGCACCGCGGCGACGTGGTGACTATCTATATGCCGATGATTCCCGAAGCCGTGGTCGCCATGTTGGCCTGTACCCGGATCGGTGCGATTCACTCGGTGGTGTTCGGCGGCTTCTCGCCGGAAGCCCTGGCCGGTCGGATCATCGACTGCAAATCGAAAGTGGTGATCACCGCTGACGAAGGCCTGCGTGCCGGCAAAAAGATCTCGCTCAAGGCTAACGTCGATGACGCGCTGACCAACCCGGAAACCAGCAGCATCCAGAAGGTCATCGTGTGCAAGCGCACCGGTGGCAACATCAAATGGAACCAGCATCGCGACATCTGGTACGAAGACCTGATGAAAGTCGCGGGCACCGTGTGTGCGCCGAAAGAGATGGGCGCCGAAGAAGCGCTGTTCATCCTCTATACCTCGGGCTCCACCGGCAAGCCGAAGGGCGTGCAGCACACCACCGGCGGTTATCTGTTGTACGCCGCGCTGACCCACGAGCGCGTGTTCGACTACCGTCCGGGCGAAATCTACTGGTGCACCGCCGACGTCGGCTGGGTCACCGGCCACACCTATATTGTCTATGGCCCGCTGGCCAACGGCGCGACCACCTTGCTGTTCGAAGGCGTGCCGAACTACCCGGACATTACCCGGGTGGCGAAGATCATCGACAAGCACAAGGTCAACATCCTCTACACCGCGCCGACCGCAATCCGCGCCATGATGGCGCAGGGCACCGCGGCCGTTGAAGGCGCTGATGGCAGCAGCTTGCGTCTGCTGGGTTCGGTCGGTGAGCCGATCAATCCGGAAGCGTGGGAGTGGTACTACAAGAACGTCGGACAATCCCGTTGCCCGATCGTCGATACCTGGTGGCAGACCGAAACCGGCGCGACCCTGATGAGCCCGCTGCCGGGCGCTCACGGGCTCAAGCCGGGTTCTGCGGCGCGTCCGTTCTTCGGGGTGGTGCCAGCATTGGTCGACAACCTGGGCAACATCATCGAGGGCGTTGCCGAGGGTAACCTGGTGATTCTCGATTCGTGGCCAGGTCAGGCGCGTACGCTGTACGGCGATCACGACCGCTTCGTCGACACCTACTTCAAGACCTTCCGTGGCATGTACTTCACCGGTGACGGCGCGCGCCGCGATGCCGATGGCTACTGGTGGATCACTGGGCGCGTGGATGACGTGCTCAACGTTTCCGGTCACCGCATGGGCACTGCCGAGATTGAAAGCGCGATGGTCGCTCACCCGAAAGTCGCCGAAGCGGCGGTGGTTGGTGTTCCGCATGACATCAAAGGGCAGGGCATTTATGTCTACGTCACCCTCAACGGTGGTGAAGAGCCGAGCGAAGCGCTGCGCCTGGAACTGAAAAACTGGGTGCGCAAAGAGATCGGTCCGATTGCCTCGCCGGATGTTATCCAGTGGGCGCCAGGCCTGCCGAAAACCCGCTCGGGGAAAATCATGCGCCGCATCCTGCGCAAGATCGCCACGGGTGAATACGACGGGTTGGGGGATATCTCCACCCTGGCCGATCCGGGTGTGGTGCAGCATTTGATTGATACGCACAAGACCATGAGCGCCGCGTAACAGCGGTTCTTGAGTCATCGAAAGCCCCGCCCGGTGTTGAGCCAGGTGGGGCTTTTTTTGTGGTGATTGGGTTTGAGTTCTCTATTGCTTGGGTTGGCCTCATCGCGAGCAGGCTCGCTCCCACGCTAAATCGTGTTGAAACAGAAACCTTGTACACCCCACAAATCCCCTGTGGGAGCGAGCCTGCTCGCGATGGCGGTACCAATAATTATCGACTTCATCTGTCGGCTAATTCCCACTGTTACCCGGCCGGTCTCAAGTAACTAAATGTGTAACCGCCCGCCCGCTTTCGAGGCATTGGGA